>WFXS01000016.1 GCA_015490465.1 Caldifarciminota bacterium | reverse complement strand
GGGGGGGGGCCTTCGGCCGGGGTACAGATAGGGGACAGGTACTATCTCAGGGGATTGGCCTACGCGGGGATAGATACCCTGATGGGCGGGGGAGCCGGAATTACGGGAGAAGATTACGACCTCTTCTTCGTCGCCGGTGACGGTATACTGGCAAGGGGAGTTTACTCCGGCCGTATAAGCTTACTTGCCGAGTACACCAAAAGCCGGAAGTTGAACGTGGGTAGAGTTGCCCTGTGGTTTCCCTCCGTCGGTGTGGGGGTGGTGGCCGGTGAGTGGCTGGGGTACTCCGGATACGAGGTCCAGACCTTCTTAAACCTCAACTGGCGTCTCCTGAAACTCAAGGGAGCCTTCAGCGTGAGGGGCGATACCTCGTACACCTACCGGGTGGAAATCGTACCTCTCCCCCTCCTCATCGGGGACGTGGTTCTTCTGGAACCGAAGGTTATTGCATACGAGACGCAATTTAACGGGTGGTACTCCGCCGGCCTGTCCCTGACTTTTTACAACGACCTGACCCTCTCGCTATTTTACGACATCGGCACCTACGACAACGGCGTCAGGGCCTCGGTCCTCTGGACCCTGTGGGATTGAACCGTCCACCGTACAATTTCCGTTCATGCCCTTTAAGTACGTCATAGTTCCCCCCCTCCCCGGAGAACACGATCTTGAAGGTAGGAACCTCACGCGCCCTTTCAGACAGTTCCTTCACAACAGGGTGAGGTCCGGCCTTGATCTAAACGCACTGAACCTGAAAAAGGGGTACGACCCTACACTCATGGCCGGAATGAGGGAGGCGGTTGAGAGGTTGAGCAGGGCGATCGGGAACGGTGAGCGGGTACTCATTCACGGAGATTACGACGCCGACGGCCTTACGGCTCTGGCACTCATGTACTACGCCCTGAGATGGGCGGGGGCTGACGTTATCCCCTTCGTTCCTGACCGTTTCAACGACGGCTACGGCCTATCCGAGAGGGGGGTACGGTACGCAAAAGACGCAGGGGCAAGCCTGATACTGACTGTGGACTGTGGCGTCTCTTCCCACAGGGAGGTAGACGTTGCCCGGAAGATGGGCGTAGACGCGATAATAACGGATCATCACCAGCTTCCGGAGGATCTTCCGGATGCCGTAGTCGTCCACCCTCAGGTGGGGGATTATCCGGACCACGGGCTTACGGGTGTGGGGGTCGCCCTGAAGCTGGCCCTCGCCCTCTACGACAGGTTGAACTTAAAGCGGGAAGCACTTTACCACCTGCTGGATCTGGTGGCCGTGGGGACGGTGGCGGACGTGGGGAGCATGCTCGGAGAAAACCGCCTTCTGGTAAAACACGGACTGAGGGTTTTAAACAGTAACTGGGAGGGGAACGTGAGGGCGGCCGCCAACCCCGGACTTAAGGCCATAGCCGAGAGCGCCCGTGCCGGGGTCCCGATAGGTGCGTGGCAGATAGGCTGGCTCATAGCACCGAGAATAAACGCCGCGGGGAGGATGGGCAGGGTGAACCTCGCCATGGAACTGCTCATATCAAAGAACCCGCGCCGTATATCCTCCCTCGTGAGGGAACTGGAAAACCTCAACAGGCAGAGACAGAACAAGCAGAGCCGCCTGCTGAGGATCATCAGAGATAGGGTGGATCCGTCCGAACCGATAGTCTTCGTAGTTAGCGAGGAGGTTGACGAGGGGGTGGCCGGCATACTCGCCAGTAAACTCATGGAGGAGTTCGGCCGTCCCGCTGTAGTCGTGTCCCTGTCCGAGGGGATGGCCAGAGGATCCATAAGGGGTATTGAACCCTTCAACGTTTACGAGGCCCTTTTAAACGCCGGGGATCTGTTCAGCGAGGATGAGAACTTTGGAGGGCATACGCTCGCGGGGGGGTTCTCCATAAGGAAGGAGAAACTGGACGTCTTGAGAAGGAAGTTCGTCTCCTACGCCCACAGGGTCTCGGTTGACGGGGAGTTCACCCGCACCGTGATAGTTGACGCCGAACTGTCCCCGGAAGATATAGGACCGGACTTCTGGATGGATATGAGGCACTTCCAGCCCTACGGTCACGGGTTCAACCCTCCGGTCTTCGTCCTGCGTTTGAAGGGAAAACCCGTACTCACGTCTAACGGGTACGCTACCTATCTTGAACATTACGAGAGGCGACACCGCTTCAGGCTAAGGCTCATCAATCCCCATACTGACCTGAGCGGAGATATCGTGGTCACGTCTCTACGTATCAAGGACGGGGTCATACACGGGGACGTTCTGGGTAGCCTCTGATTCCCCCTTAAATTTGTATCCATGGTCTGGACGGCTCTGGTTACCCCTTACAGGGAAGATGGAAGCATAAACTACGACGAGTACGCCCGTCTCCTTGAGGATCAGCACAGGGCGGGTGTTGACGGTGTCCTCGTCCTCGGCACTACCGGGGAGGCCCCTTCCCTCAGCGATGAGGAGAAGATATCCCTGTACGAGTTCGCCGTAAGGAACGCGCCGAAAGGCCTGAAGCTCATGGCCGGTACCGGAACGAACAACCTGAAAAAGACCGTTTACTGGACCCGGAAGGTGATGGAGATGGGCTACGAGTACGCCCTGGTGGTCGTACCCTACTACCTGAAGACCTCTCAGGAGGGCCTCTACAGGTACTTCAAGAGGGTAGCGGAGGAGACGGATGCGAGGATAGTCCTCTACAACGTCCCCGGCCGTACGGGTACCAACATGACACCGGATACGGTAATCCGCCTTTCTCATGTACCGAACATCGTGGGGATAAAGGAGGCATCCGGGAGCGACGACGCCGTCTCCGAGATCGTGGGCGGTACTCCCGACGATTTCATCGTCCTATCCGGGGACGACTCAAAGACCCTCCCTTTCCTCTCCATCGGTGCCGTAGGGGTCGTATCCGTTGCCAGCAACGTCTTCCCCCACCTCGTCGTCAGGATGGTCCGGGAGAGGAGTAGAGAGCTGCACCATCTCCTGTACCCCCTCTTCAAGGTACTCTTCCTTGAGCCGAACCCCATACCCGTGAGGTACGCCATGGAACTCCTCGGGTACCGTATGGGTCCGTACAGGCTCCCCCTCGTGGAGCCATCGGAGAGGACAAAAGAGGCCGTTAGGAGGGTTATTGAGGACATACGGGAAAGGGTATAGGTACAGTTCGGTATCCGCAGTACGGCCTCGTATACTCCCCTATTCCTGTACGGAAATTCGGGTAGGATAAACCGCTTTCCCTCAAGGACAACCGCTTTCAGTTCACCCTCCAGCCATCTTAAAAGGTCACCGTCTTCCACTACATCTCCGGTTATTTCGTGGTACTCCGTTATTTTACGAAGGTGTATGAGGGCCTTATCTCTGCTGTAGTGCCATGCGTAAGCAACAGGTTGATTACCCGATATGGCGAAGATGACTTCAACGTGAAAACCAAAGAGATTCAGCCTCATTATAACCCAAACACTTCCCGCCACACGGATACCGTCATCATCTCGTAAGCGTGGAGGTACTTAAAGCCCCTACCGTTGAGGTTCTCGTTAACCGTTTCCCGTATCACCTCCCCGGGCAGGATCTCACGGAGCAGGGGATCCCGCAGGGTATCGTGCAGGTAAGGTCTCAGAGGTCCCGCCATCCATCCCTTAACGGGCGCACCGAAACCCGCCTTCTTTCTGTACAGGATCCTCCGGGGAAGTACGTCCTCAAGGCTCCTTTTCAGGATCAACTTCCCACCCGTAAGGCCAACCTTCAACTTTGAGGGCGTACGCAGGGCGAGTCTGAGGAGATCGTTGGATAGGAAGGGTACCCTTATTTCAAGGCCGTGGGCCATGGAAGTCTTATCCGTGTACAGCAGGTTATGTTCCGGGAGGAAGTACAGGATATCAAAGAGCATGGCCGAGTCCAGCCAGTCGGATAAAACCGGAAATCTCTCCACCATCTCCCCGTAGACGTCGGGGAGGTCGTGGTACCCCATCCATCTCAGGTACCTCAGGGGGAAAGGTAGGGAAGCCGCCTCCCTGAACTTCCTTACGTCCCTCGCCAGCCTTCCGAGACGGCCCGACGAGAAGGGGAGGTCCGGGAGGAACCTCAGGAAGGGGAACCTGCGGGATAAAAGGAGCGCCCTGTATCTCGGATACCCTCCCCAGAGCTCGTCCCCCCCCGTACCGGCGAGGGCCACCTTTAACCCTGCCTTTCTGGCCCCTTCCGACAGGAGGAAGTTGGAAACGGCCGCACCGTCCCCTATCGGTTCCTCAAGGTGCCAGACCACCCTCCGGAAGACCTCCGGGTTAAAGGACACCTTAACGGTTATGAGGTCGTGGCCGTGGAGTCGGGCCACCTCACGGGCGTACTCCTCTTCACCCGAAAATATCTCCGCCCTCATGTCCTCATCCCTGAAGCGGAGGGTGAACGCCCTGAGGCTCCTTCCGGTCAGGGCGGCTATCGCCGAGGAGTCCACCCCACCGCTCAGGAATATACCCACCTCAACGTCTGCCACCATCTGGGCGTGTACGCTCCTCCTGAGAGTTTCCAGAACCTCCTCAGGGTGTACGTCCTCTACTCCGTAGTCTTCGTGGGGGTCGTAGTACCTTCTCATACGGACCTCACCGCCCTCCCACACGAGGAGGTGGCCTGGTGGGAGCTTGTATATACCCTCAAAGGCCGTATGCGGGTAGGGGGACCACAGAAAGGCGAGGTGGTACCGCAGGGCCTTCAGGTTCGGCCTCTTCGGGACCCATCCGAGGGAGAGGAGGGCCTTTATCTCGGAGGAGAAGGCGAAACGGTCACCCTTTCGGGTCCAGTAGAGGGGCTTCACACCGAAGCGGTCGCGTGCGAGGATGAGGCGACGCCCATCCCAATAACCGAAGGCGAACATACCGTCCAACATCCTCACACCCTCTTCACCGTAGGTTTCAAGAACCTTAAAGAGAACCTCCGTATCGGATCGGCTCCTGAACTTGACCCCCTTCCCCTCAAGCTCCCGCCT
>WFXS01000015.1 GCA_015490465.1 Caldifarciminota bacterium | reverse complement strand
TATAGCCCTCGCCTCCGCCCTTACCTCTGCCGGGGCCCACGTGGTGGCCGTGGCGTGCGGTGGGGTTGAGGCGGCCCCCTCACGGGAGTTTTACAGGGTGAACACGGTTGAGGAGTTGTACGACCTCCTGAAGGGGATGGATTACGACTACCTCTTCATGGCGGCGGCGGTCTCCGACTACAGGCCGGAGTACAGGAAGGGTAAGATCAAGAAGGGTGAGGATAGCCTGATCCTTAACCTCGTTAAAACGCGGGACGTCCTCTCCTCCATATCCGGGAATAAGAGGGGGGTAATCGTGGGGTTCGCCCTTGAGGAGCCGGATAAACTCCATTCCGAAGCACGGCGCAAACTCCGTGCCAAGGGAATAGACTACGTGGTCGCAAACCCGACGGATGTGATCGGTAGCGATAGGACAACGGTTTTCCTGTACGGGAGGGAGGGTTTAATTGGTGAGTTCTCTGGAACGAAATGGGAAGTCGCCCGGCAGATTGTGAAGGCGCTCGCTTCGGTGTAGATGCCATGCTGGGCCGTGTGGCCCGCGTCCTGAGGCTCCTCGGTTTTGATACCCTATACTTCCGGGATGAGGACGATCTTTCCATTCTGGCGAGATGTATAAAGGAGAAGCGTATACTTATAACTGCCGACCGCGAGTTCTTTAACCTCGCGAAGGGGTGGAACCTGAACGCCGTACTCGCACCTTCGGAGGACGTCAACCCGTGGGAGTTCGCCCGCAAGGTCGTTGAGGATCTGAAACTAAGGGAATGCACCCGTCCTTTCAGCAGATGTCCGAAGTGTAACGGTGAAATGGAGATGATCCACAGGAACAGGCTCGTCGGTTTCGTCCATCCGTACGTATGGCACAGGCACGAGTACTTCGCCGTGTGTAGGGAGTGCGGACAGATCTACTGGGAGGGAACGCACGTAGACAGGATAAGGGAGAAGTTGTTCAGATAAAACGGAACGTTCCGGGAAATGTAAAATAAGCGGCCACGCTCCTGCGGTAAAATCCCTTCCTATGGCAAAGGAGTACCTGAATTACATAGCCGGAAAGTGGGTGCCTTCTAAGAGTGGTCGCACGTTTGAGAACCGCAACCCCTCTTATCCCGACGAGGTGATCTCCGTCCATCCCCTCTCCACCAAAGAGGACGTGGACGAGGCCGTTAAGGCGGCGAAGGAGGCGTTCCCGAAGTGGTCCAGGATACCCGCCCCCAAGAGGGCCGAGATCCTCAGGAGGGCAACGGAAATCCTGATAGAGCGGAAGGAGGAGCTGGCCCAGCTCATGTCCCGCGAGATGGGGAAACCCATAGTGGAGGCGAGGGGGGACGTGCAGGAGGCCATAGATACGGGCTTCTACGCCTTCGGTGAGGGCAGGAGGCTCTTCGCCTTCACCACCCCCTCCGAGTTAGAGAACAAGGCCGCCTACGTGATCCGCAGGCCCATAGGTGTGGCCGGACTCATAACCCCGTGGAACTTCCCCATAGCCATACCCTCGTGGAAGATCTTCCCCGCACTTCTGGCCGGGAACACGGTCGTCTTCAAGCCTGCCAGCGATTCGCCGGCGACGGCCGCCGAGTTCGTGAAGATCTTTGAGGAGGCCGGTGTCCCGCCCGGAGTCCTGAACATGGTCACCGGTAGCGGTGGGGAGGTGGGCGAGGCCATCGCCTCCCATCCGGATATAAGGGTGGTCTCCTTCACCGGCTCCAGCGTCGTGGGCGCCCGCATAGCCGAGATAGCCGCCCGTACCTACAAGAAGGTCTCCCTTGAGATGGGCGGTAAGAACCCCCAGATAGTGATGCCCTCCGCCAACCTTGACCTCGCCGTGGACGGTGTCCTCTGGGGGGCCTTTGGCACCACGGGCCAGAGGTGTACCGCCACCAGCCGCCTTATCCTCCACGAGGCTATATACGACGAGTTCCTTGACAGGCTCCTTGAGAGGGTAAAGACCCTGAAGATAGGGGACCCGTGGGAGGAGGACACCAACATGGGGCCGCTCGTGAACGAGGGCGCCCTCAAGAAGGTCCAGCTCTACATCAAGTACGGTCTGGACTCCGGGGCGAAGCTCCTGTACGGTGGTGAGAGGGTGGACAGGCCCGGCTACTTCTTCCAGCCTACTATCTTTACGGATGTAGACCCCAACTCCCGCGTAGCCCAGGAGGAGATATTCGGTCCGGTCCTGGCCGTCTTCAAGGTCAGGTCCTTTGACGAGGCCATAGACCTGGCCAACAACGTGAGGTACGGCCTCTCCTCCTCCATATACACCAACGACATCCGCGAGGCGATGGAGGCCATAGAACGCCTTGAGGCCGGCATAACCTACGTCAACGCCCCGACGATCGGAGCCGAGACCCACCTGCCCTTCGGCGGCGTAAAGCAGACGGGCAACGGCCATCGGGAGGGCGGCTGGACGGTGTACGAGATCTTCACCGAGCTTAAGACGGTCTACATTGACTACTCCGGCCGCCTCCAGAAGGCCCAGATAGACACGTGGGAGGATCTGGAGTGAGGTAAAAGACGGAAGACGACCCCCGCCCTGCGCGGGGGTTTTTTTATTTACTCACCGCCTCGTTAAGTATCCTCTGGAAGTCCCGTACGTACCTCTCTGCTATCCACGGCTTGAAGAATATGACCACGTTCTCGTCGTTCCTCTTACGGGCGGAGTTGGAGAAGTTGTAGGAACCGGTGATCACTATGGAGTCGTCCACGATGATGTACTTGTTGTGCATTATGTACCGGTTGCCGTCTTTGAGTACCTTTATCCCCGCCCTCCTCAGCCTCCGGTACTCCGATCCCTTGTTCCTTACGCTTCTGGCCTCTATCACACCCACGACCTCCACCCCCCTGCGGTGGGCGTCCACCATAGCCCGGCCGATGTCGTCGTCCGTAAAGGCGAATGCGGCGAACCTTACGCTCCTTCTGGCCTTACCGATGATCTCCACTATCCTGCGGGCGATACTGTCCTCCGGTGCGAAGTAGTTCTCAAGGTACAGGTCGGAAACTTTAAAGCAGCAGTGCGTATTCCTCGGAGATTCCGGGCCGAAGAGGCGGGCGGAGAACATCTCCTGAAACTCCTTTTCGTAATTTCGGGCGACCTCCGGTGAGAAGATGATGAAGGCGTTGTTATCGTTCCTGTAAACCGACGACTCCTTGAAGTTCATGGAACCGGACCACACCGCCTTTCCGTCCACAACCACGAACTTGTTGTGCATGTACGGACGCCTGTTGTCAAAGACGACGGGTATGCCTTCGGCTTTCAGTTTCTTCGCCGCCCATTTCCGCTTCATCCTGTCGTCCATAACCACCTTGACGTCAACACCTCTGCGCTTTGCGTCTATCAGGGCGCGAACTACGTCCTCCAGCTCCAGTTCAAATATGGCCACGTGGACGTACTCTCTGGCGGAGTTTATGAAACTGACGAGTTCCTTTTCCGGATTCTCTCCTGACCTCGTGAAGAACACTTCAACCGGGCGGTTTGAGGAGGAGACCTCCTCTACCTTTTCCGTTCCCCCCCTGCTGCTCAGAAGTTTTACCAGAAAGTAAACGGCGACCAGTATCAGTAGAATAACCGGCCACAGAGTGCGTAACCTTTTCACGGTGGAGAATATAACGTGGAACAGGAATGGGATAGCGGCAGTCCCAGCGTGGGACACTATGGGGCTGTGAGGAATGAACCTCATCGCGGATCACTTTGCCTTTCATCAAGGGAAGTCCCGATAGAAGTTCTCCCTGCTTCCTATCTTCATCAGAACGACTACGTTCCCCCTGACCTCAATCCCAGGTCGCCAGTGAAGTCCAGGTCGGATACTGTAGAACTTGCCACCCTTCGCCCTCAAAGGTTTTCAGATTGATAGTTCTCTGAAGTTTCCTCAGAACGTCGGGAGGTAATTTCCGTAGGGATTTCTGGAACTTCTTAGTGACTTTTAATTCATGCTCCTCCAAAATCTTCTTTATCTCCCCCTCTACTTCCCCAATATCAACGAGTTGCGTATCCCTATCGCCTACCATATACCTCAACATATCCACATCCAGCCATAAATCCTCCAGACGGTTGAGATACCTTCTCAACAACCTCCTGACCCGTTTGTAGATCTTCTGTGAGGCTTTTACCTTTCCCCCCTTTATGGATAGAAGTACGTTCAGAAGGAAAATGACGATCGCCGTGGTCTCCTCCAGCTCCTTCCAGAACTCTTCCTCAAGCCCGGCTTTAAGGGCGAACTCTAACAGACCTTTCCTCTTTATGGCAATGTCCAGCTTAATGACCTTAGCAATCAGGGGGTCGTCCGGTTCAGCCTCCGGTGTGGGTGTTGCATCTGATTCCTCAAGGGCAGAGAGTAGATAAGAGTAAGCCGTCTTCAACACTATTGGCGAACCTACGTTCCTCCTCAACCACCAACCGCTCGGCTCTTTTAAGAAGGACCGGGCTAAACTTAGAAATGCTCTGTACAGAGCCTTCTCCTGATAGGGTAAAGGACTTGCTTTTGAAGAAGGGTGCTGCGACCACAGACCTCCGGTCGCCCTTATCCGGTAGTTCCGCATGACAATTGAGAATTCGGCGAGGGATAAAAGGCGGGTTTTCAGCCTACCTATGAGGAATCTTAGAGTGGTTGTATCTCCCCACCTATATCCATCCGAAAGATGGGGGTGAGATCTTTATGATCCTCATCACGTTGAAGTACTTGAACCTCCCCTCTCCAGTATCCCCAATAACGTAACTTTTGAGGATGGTTATGGGACGTATGTTCCATTCGGAGAGACCGTAGCGGTGGGAGTAGTACTTTATATGCACCCACCCGTGTTCCCTCGCTATCCTTAGGATATCAACCGATTTGGATGGGAAGTTTGATAAGGTGAGGCTCTCCAGACCGTCAACATCCGCGAATATCTCTGGCTTCCTCTCCTTAAGAGCCATGAACACCTTGCGGGTTATACGGGCGTCCATAAGCGCCCTGTGGTTGTTTTTAACCTCTATGCCTAAATACCTCGCCAGCTTCTCCAGAGAGTTCGGAGCGTCCTCGTAAATTACCTTGGCGATCTGTCTGACGTCCACGACCGGGTTCAAAAGGGGCGGCTCACCGAGACGGTAAAGCTCAAAGTTGAGGAAAGGTATGTCCAGACTGAGGAGGTTAAAACCCACTATAACCGACCCCTTTAAAAGGGGCAGAAGCTCGCTCTTTATCTCCGGGAACGTTGGCGCCCCCTTAACGTCGTCGTACCCTATGCCGTGAACCCTGTAGGCTCTCTTCTTTATCGGAGCCTGAGGGTTGAGGAGAAAGGCCCGTTCCTTTGGCCTTCCTCTCTTTCCCTTTACGACCAGACCGATCTCAACTATCCTGTCCCTCCGGAAGTCCGTTCCCGTAGTCTCTATGTCCAAAAATACCCACTTCAAGGCTTCCCCTCCCCGGGCTACCTAAAACCAGAGGCCGAGGCCCACGGAAAGGATGGAGTTTATCCTTCTTTCCTCCTTGTCCTTAGAAGACAACGCCCTTCCAATCTCCTCAAACCTCGCCCGTTCCAGAGCAACCATAAACGTCCATGGGGTCCTTCTGTACCTGTACCACAGAGATGTGCGCAGGGCGAGGGGATAGGTGCCGTCTTCCCTGAGGACGGTCGTTCCGAGCGTCGCCCTGAGGTTTCCGTTACGGTATATGCCCTCCAGCCTTAAGGCCTCGTTCCCTCCAGAAAAGAGGATCACGCTCACCATGGGCGCCCCTATGCCGAACCCCCATCCGGCGTTCTTTACCAGATAGAAGGACGTACTCCAGATGTCCGTATGGACGGCCGCCGTTATCTCGTACCTGTCGGAGGTCGGAAGAGAGTTCCTGCCCTGTACGAGTTCGTCGGGATTGCCCCTGAGGAGGTAGAGTCCTACCTGCCATGAAGTGATGTGTTTCTTCCATCCCCCGGATCGGGAAGACGATGTGACACTTATGTTTTCAACCCTCGGTGTGATGTTGCCCTCTTCAACGGAGGATACGGAAACGGACGTACTCTCCTGCTGTTCTTCCTCCCCGGTCTCCTCGGTGTCGGACGTGTCAGGGTTCAAAAGTTTCTCCACGGTCTCCTTGTTGTAGTTGTCGTCAAACAGTGAGGGTTTAAGCTTGTAAGCCGTCTTGTACTCTCTGTTGGCTATATCGTATGCCTTGTACTTGTAGGCCAGAAAACCGTAAAAGAAGTGTCCTTCGGCGTAATCTGGATCCAGCTCTATGGCCTTCTGGGCGTGGTCTATGGCAGCCTCGTAATCCTGAAATATCAGGGCTTTCATCAGACCTCTACCCAGCTCCTCGTACGCCTCGTAAATCTCCGTCCCGGCGTAGTGCCCCTTCGTAATCTTCCTCAGCTCTATGTTTCTGAGAACCTTCTTCACTACGGGAACGGGTATGGCGTAGGCCAGACCTTCCCTTCCCTCCCCTTCCTTTGCAAATACCACCCCTACAACCTCGCCTTTGCCGTCAAGCAGGGGTCCCCCGGAGTTTCCGGGATTTACGCTCATGTTTATCAGGATGGGATTATCGTCCTTATCGGAGGCCACGAATCCGAACACGACCTTCAACTTGTTGTCGTGGTAAGAGGTTCCGGGAAAACCGAGGGCCGCAACCGGCTCTCCCTGACGCAGGTACTTACGGTTGGAGAACTTTAAGGTTTTAAAATTTTCACCCACGACCCTGAGGACAGCAACGTCGTTGTCGGGGTCGTCGTACAACAGTTCCGCAAAGTAAAGGCTTTCCATAAACTCCCTGAAATTGCTCGTCTTAGCATCGCTCAACACCACGGCTATAACCTTGGCCTTGCGCACAACGTGACTGTTGGTTATTATCCTTCCCGTGGAGTCTATGAAGAAACCGCTGCCAAGGGAGACGTTCCAGTCGGCCACCACGTCCCCCACCGTCCTTAACTTCGGCAGACCGAAGGCGAGTATACGTACCACGGCCTTCTTCCTGTCCTCCGTGAGTACGGCGTCCCAGTTGGGCAAGGTGATCTGTCCGAGAATTAAAAGCATCGTTTTATTTTAAAGGCGATTTATGTACCCTATCAAGGTAGAGTTTTATCCACACTTCGGGAGGCAGATTCTCCGGACGGAGGTCTGCGAACTCTTCGGGTACGTCCTTCATGGTGTTCTTCAGTTTTTTCCTCCTGCGGCTGAAGGGAACCTTCAGGAACTTCAGGAAACGGATAACGTCCACGTTCAACCCGTCCTCTCTCGGCACGAGCCTTACGAGGGCGGAATGGACCTTCGGGACGGGGGAAAAGGCCCCACGGGGTATCCTGAAAAGCACCTTCGGATGGAACAGGGTCCGGGCGATCACGGAGAAGGGGCCGTACGTTTTACTTCCCTCTTCGGCCACGAGCCTGTCGGCCACCTCCTTCTGTAGTATCAGGTGGATATCCCCGTACAGACTCCGCTCACCGAAGACCTTGAGGAGGAGGTCGTGGGTTATGTGATAGGGTACGGAGGAGAAGAAACGTGCCTTACCTTCCACGCCCCTTTCCTTCAGGAGAGCTTCAACGTCGGTTTTGAGGTAGTCCCCGCACACGGCATCCACACCCTTGCGACGGAGACTCATACACAGGAAGGTATCTATCTCCACGGCCACGACCCTGGCACCGGCCTCCATGAGGGGAAAGGTTATCACGCCCAATCCTGGTCCCACTTCAACGAAAACGTCCCCCTCGGAGGGGGACACGGCCTCAACGATCCGCTTTATAACCCTCTCGTCCCTCAGGAATACCTGACTCAGCCTCACTTCAGGACGGGGGACTTGAACGTAATTATGCCGGCAGGGCCGTAGGCCAGAACGAGGTACTTCTTGTAGGCTCCCGCATCGTACAAGTACTGTCCGTTGGTGTAGTACGCCGAGAGCATGGGGGCCATCGGGCGGGCTATGGAGTAAAGTTTAACCCCCTTACTTCCAAAGAGGGCGAGGAGAATCTTCCTGTACCTCCGCAGTTCAAACACGGGCGATTCGGTCTTCACCTCCCCTACGAGCTGGTTGCCACTCCGGGAGATGTCTATGACTTTTATTCCCCCTTTAGCACAGGCGAGATACACGTAATTACCGTATGGTTCCGCGTCTATCACGGGAGAGCCGTCCGGAGGCTGGTACTGATATACCTTCTTTATCTGGCCACCCTCAACCTTGAAAATTATTAAACCGTCCTTACCGGCGGATACGTAGATATAGGGGAAGGCTACCTTCATAGACGTACCCGTGAACCCGGAAAACGGGATACTCCCCGCATCCTTCGGCTCGGATGGGTTGGACACGTCAAAGATCTCCATACCTATGGACGTCAGTACGAACAGGTACTTTGAACCCATGGCGAGGTTTATGATGTTTCCACCTACGGTGAGACTGGTTTTAAGTTCCCCGGTCTTGAAGTCCACCACGTCTATTTCGGGGGAGGTCCGGGTGTTGAAGGCGACGTACATGGATCCCTTGGAGTAGAGGATGTCAACCGGCCTCTCTCCGGTTACGTACTCAGGGAGCTTCACACCCTTAACCGAATCGCTGAGGGTGACGAGGTTCAGGATCTTGACCCCGTCCTCTTTGGCGAGGAAAAGGAAACCTCCCACAACGTGTACCTTTCTGACGTCCCCGAACGTCCACGTCTTAAACTTGTGAAGGCGGTAACTCTCCTCCTGCCCGCCCCCCAGCTGCACTAACAGAAAGGTTATCATCCCCTTACGTACTCAATAATATCCACCACCCGCATAGAGTATCCCCACTCGTTGTCGTACCATCCGAAGAGTTTGAACATGTTGGTACCCTCTATGGCACGGGTGAGGGGGGCGTCTATAACGACCGTCCGGTCCTCTCCCTTGAAGTCTACGGAGACGAGTTCCTCGTAAGTTATGCCAAGGAGTCCCCTGAGCTCGCCGTTGGCGGCCTCCTCGTAGGCGGTGTGGATGTCGTCTATAGAGGCGCTCTTCTCCAGCTCTACGGTGAAGTCCACTATTGAAGGTACGGGTACGGGTACGCGGAGGGCCACGGCGTCCAGTTTACCCTGCAGATCCGGATATATCTTGTATATGGTCTTTGCGGCCCCGGTCGTGGTAGGAACTATGCTGAGGGCTGCGGCACGGGCGCGGCGGAGGTTCTTATGAGGAGCGTCCAACAGCCTCTGATCGTTGGTATAGCCGTGGACAGTCGTCATGAGGCCGTACCTTATACCGAAATTCTCCTTCAGGACCTTTATCATGAGGGCAAAGGCGTTGGTAGTGCAGGAGGCGGCCGATATTACCCGATGGTTCTCCCTGTCTATGGCCGTATGGTTGGCCCCATAGACGACCGTTATATCCGCCTTATCCTTCGCGGGAGCGGTAATTATCACCCACTTCGCACCGGCCTCTATGTGCTTGTAAGCCTTGTCGTAATGGCGGAAACGTCCGGTGGCCTCCACGACGAGGTCAACCCCCCAGTCCCCCCACCTGAACTCGGACGGATCCGGAATGGAGAGGACCTTTACCTCCTTACCGTCAACGAAGATGCTGTCCCCCTTGACCTCTACGTTGCGGTCGTACTTGCCGTAGGTGGAATCGTACTTCAGGAGGTGGGCGAGGGTGTTCGCGTCCGCGAGATCGTTCACGTAGGCGACCTCTATCCCCTTTTCGTGGGCTATCTTGAAGACCTGTCTGCCTATCCTTCCGAAGCCGTTGATGGCGATCCTCATGGCTATATTTCCTCCTCTATGTCAAAGGCCTCTTCCTCAAGCCTGTCCTTCAGGTTCTCAAACCTTCCTACGGAGTCCACGAGCTTATCAAGGAGTCTGTCGGATTCCTCCTTTATCTTCTCCCTTACCTCATCTCCGGTATAGGGGGTAAGCAGGAGCGCGGCGAGGGCCCCTACCAGAACACCAACCACAAAAGAAACTACCACTTTTTCATTCCTCATAAGCCAGTATTATACCGTGGAAGTCCGGTTACATCCGGTCAACTTCTCTCAGGGTTTCGTCAGGCGTACCTGCTCAACAGGTCCAGGAGCAGGCCGACTATCACCGCGGTGGCGAACTTCGTCTGCAACTGAGCCGTATAAAAGTCCAGCATACCGGCCTGCAGGTAGTTGGGTCTGAAGGCCCAGCGTATCAGTTTAACCGCCTCAGGAAGGGTAAGGAGGGCCACGGCCGTCCATATGGGAAGCACCTTAAGGGCGATCAAAACAGTCAGCAGTACGTATGCGGAGATCACAAGGAAGGCGTAGTAGTACCTTGAGAGTGAGGGGCCTATGAGGGCTGCGAACGTCCGGTATCCGCTCTTAATGTCGTCCCGTATATCCCTCATGTTGTTACCCTGAAGTATGGCCACTATCAGAAGGGCGACAGGGGAGAAGGCTACGAAGGGCCTGAGGGAGAGTTCACCGGTCTGAACGAAGTAAGCCCCCGTAGCTATCAGGGACCAGGCGAGGAACACGGCCACGTCCCCCAGAGCCAGGTACTTCCACCCTACGGGTACGAAGGCGTAAAAGAACCCGAGGACGAACCCCGCCCCGATGAGGTAGAGAAAGCGGAAATCGTATCCGAGGAGGTAGAACAGGATCAGGCCCGATGCGAGGGCGAGGGCGTAAAGTACCAGCGATAGGATAAGGACTTCCTTCGGTTTAAGGAGGTTGTCAACGAGTACTCTGCTGGATCCGAGAGTGTCCCATCGGTCCGCCCCCTTAAGGTAGTCAAAGAAGTCCGAACTGGCGTTTACTGCGAGGTGTACGAGGACTGCCCCGATCAGCGTCAGGAAGAACCGCACGGGATCAAACTTCCCCGCGAGGAGAGTCCCTATTATGACGGCGGATACGGTGGCGAATATAACCCACGGGCGGGTGGCCCTCACGTAGAGGGATAACTTTGAGGGACGAGGGTATACCTCCCGCAGAACCTTAAAAGTCTTATCGTCAAATCCGATCCTGAACCTCGGAAGGAACCCCCTGCTCATGTCCGTTACGAAGACCTCCGTGGGCCTTATCCTGACGACGGTGGTGTCGGGGTTGGCCTTCAGGAAGGGTACTATAGGAAAGTTGCGGGCCGTAATTAGCGATCGCTCCTCAGGATGGGAGGATGTGGGTCCCAGTATCTCAACCGTTCCCCTCCCCTGTACGAACCTTATCGGGTTCCCGTTCTCAATAACGAAGAAGACCTCAGGGTTCTCCCGTACGTTCCTGAGGGTATGCCCCTTATCCTCAAGGATAGAGTACACGTAGCCGTCCTTATCGGCGTAAAAGACCTTCGCGGACCATACGTTCCCTTCCCGATCCTTCGTAGTGATGGTCACCGTGTTGTTGGAGGACAGGATCTCCGCAAACCTGCGCAGCTTATCTCTCAGGTCCAGCATGGAAAGAATTCTAACTGCGTTCTAAGGTAAATCTCCGGCCGTTACCCTCTTCCTGTGGAGGTTGGCCAGACGGAGTACAGGCTCTGGTGGTTCTCCGAATATGTCCCGCATCTCCTTGAGTACGTTATCAACCTCCGCCGGCGAATGGGCGTCGGCGAACCGTACGTAGTACTCCACCCTCCTGTCGGGATCCCGTACGTAATCCTCCGGTATGTAGGCGTATCGGTCCTCGTACTCTTTCCCCTCACCCTCAAGGCCGAGCGCCCTTCTTATGAACTTCAGGTATAACTTGAACCCCACCTTCGCCACCTTGCCGTGCTGCTTTATTCCGAGGAGTTCTCCCATTCCCCTAATTTCCAGATCCCGCAGGGCCAGTTTGTACCCCTCACCGAGGGAGGAGTACATGGCGAGGTACTCCAGTCTCTTCTGGGCGTTTCCCCTCAGGGGTGGCCTGTAAAGGAAGTAGGCGTAGGCCTGAACCGTCCACCTCCCGACCCTCCCCCTGAGCTGGTGCATCTGGGACAGTCCGAGGATTTCGGGTCTCTCCACTATCAGGGTGTTGGCGTTGGGGAAGTCCAGACCGGCCTCCACTATGGCGGTGGAGACCAGTACCTTTATCCGGTCCCCGTAGAAGGCGTCCATCACCTCCCGCACTTTCTTCTTCGGCATCCTTCCGTGGAGCATCTCCATGGGTACGCCGGGCATCATCTCTTTGAGGCGGTTGAATACCTTCTCTAAGTCCTCAACACGGTTGTAGACGTAGAATACCTGTCCGCCCCTCTCAAGTTCCCGGTTTATGGCCTCAGAAACGATGCGGTCGTCGTACTCCCCTATGTAGGTAACCACGGGCAACCTACCCGGCGGTGGAGTCCGCAGGTAGGATATGTCCATGAGTCCCTCAAGGCCCATGCCAAGGGTACGGGGTATAGGGGTGGCCGAAAGGTAGAGGTAGTCCACCTTCGGGTTCAGACGTTTGAAGTGTTCCTTCTGAAGTACCCCAAAGTGTTGCTCCTCGTCCACAACAACTAACCCCACGGCCGGTATATCCATCCTCAGGAGGGCGTGCGTCCCTACGTATAGGGCCGGCCCTTCTCCCACCTTCTTTGATAGGCGGGACACCATATAGACGGGTATTCCGAAGGCTGAAAGGCGCGGGGCCATAGTACGGTAGTGCTGGTAGGCCAGAAGCGTACTGGGTACGAGCCATACCACGGATCTGCCGTGCGAAAGTACGCGAAAGGCCGCCCGGAGGGCCACCTCCGTTTTACCGAAGGCCACTTCCCCCACCAGGAGCCTGTCCATTATGAAGTCGCTCTCAAGGTCGGACAGGACCTCGTCTATGGCCTTTATCTGGTCCTCCGTCTCCGCGTAGGGGAAGGTGGCCCAGAACCGTTTTTCCTCCGGTACGGGTGGGTAGTTGAAACCTCTCGGTACCTTGCGACTCACGATTATGTTGAGGAGTTCCCGTGCTATCTTTGAGCTCTCAAGAAGGGCTTTAGCCTTATCCCTCTGCCATGTCTTCCTGCTGAGGGAGGATAGGGGAGGCTCGTACCCTTCCGGGCCGACGTACCGGGTGAGTTTGTGGGTCTTGTAAACCGGGAGGGATAGACGGCCGTCAGCGTACTGGAGAAGTATGACCTCACCCACGTCCCTCCTTTCAAGACCGAGGAATATGCCTACGCCATAGTCTTCGTGGACGACGTAGTCCCCCGGCTCAAGGTAACGGGGGGTCTTGACCTTGACCTTTGATATTACTTCACCCATCGTGGGACGCGCCCCTATGACCTCCCACTCACCGATGTACACCTCCTTCCTCTCCTCGTCCGTGAACCCCTCATAAAGGTTGCCGTTCAGTAGACGTACCCCCATGCCGGGAAAGAGGGCGAGCCGTATTGGGTTTCCGGCGAAGTATACGCGGTAGCCCCTGTTGGTCATAGACCTGACGTATTCTGCCGCCCGTTTGAAGTTCCCGAAGGGTGGGTTGAACCTGACGTTAACGTCCTCAGGGATCTCTAAAACTTCACCCCCTAAAGGCCTATCGGACGGGAGGATGAAGATGAAACCCTCAACCTCTCCCGTACTCAACTGAGTGTACGGGGAAAATTCCCTTACCTCCTCCACCTCTTCTCCAAAGAGGACGACCCTGAAGGCGGAGTTTTTGAACACCACGTCCAGTATTCCACCCCTTACGGCGAACTCTCCGGGTCTCTCGGCAAACTCCTTCCTCTCAAACCCCGCGTCTACGAGCCTTCTGGAGAGAGCGGTTAGATCTACTCTGGATCCGGGTTTAGCCGTCATAGCCTCGCCCTTTATTTCGTCCGCACCCACTATAACGAGACCTTTCCCACCAATCCGAGCAGCCCATAAGGTATACTCCTCTCCCGGAACGGCCGCCACACCGAAGGCCTGAAGTTCCCTTACAGCCTCGTTTATTCTATTTTCTATGGGAATGTAAAATACCCCCTCTTTCAACCGACGGAGGGTACTCAGGGTTATGAACCCGGAAGGAAGGGGTCGCATGAAAAGTTTTAATTCTAACGCCGGTAGATGTGCTTCCTCCCTTATAATAGGCGTTGGAATGGGTAAACTCTCCGCCCTAAACGTTTTGAAAGAGAAACTCGGCGAGGACGGGGTAAACGCCCTGCTTGAGGTGCTTGAGGAGGAGAGAGGGAGGACGAGAGAAGACCTATTTCAGGTTCTTGAAGAGAGGTTCGCCCGGAGACTTGCGGAGGAGATGGGAAAGCTACGCTCTGAGATGTATAAACTCTTTGCCCAGCACAGCGCCGAAGTGGATGAGAAGATAGAAAACCTCCGTTCCGAGATGACGGAGAAGATTGAGGGCCTCCGCTCCGAGATGCACGACGAGATAGGCAAGCTCCGGGCGGAGGTTCATCAGGAGATAGCGAAGGTGTGGAACGAGATCGGCAAGCTCCGTGCTGAAATGCACAGCATGAAGGCCGATATTATCAAGTGGATGTTCGTGTTCTGGGTATCTCAAACGCTGGTGATAATAGGGGTTATATTTGCCCTTATGAGGTTTTTGGGATGAGAGGAAGGATCTTTGAATTCTTTGCGTTTTCTTTCTTGAGTGCCGTTCTCATGGTTTCTGGGGACGATTTTCTAAAGGCGGAGGATGGAGAGAAGAGGGGTCTTACCATGGAGGATTTAGTTAATGCATTCAAAAATGGGGTCTTGGAAGTTATGGTGTGACTATTTTTGGTGCTGGAGATATTATGAACGACTACGTTAATGCTCATCGTCAAATCATCTCCAGCGTGGATGGGTTGGGGTCGGCGGTGGATTCCCTCAAAGCCAACGACGCCAGCATCTTTGGGCGACTATAACGAGCCAGTGTAATCGCCGCCGAAGTTAGTGGCCAAAGAAACCCTGAGGTCACCTTCATGCTACCCTTATTTTCATGCCCCTATTCTCAGTAGGAGACATCCTATTTACCTGATATTCAGAACACTACCTTGAACACCTTTCCCCTGTCCTTTACGAAGTAAACACCCGATTTCAAACTCATCTTCCCGTACTCCCCCTCATATATCAGCCTCCCGCTCACATCGTACACCTTCACATATCCGGAGGGCGTACCCTCACTTATAACCTCGTAGGTTTCCCTGACCTTCACTAAGGGTATGGGCGCCTTGCTGAAGAAGAGGTCAAGGTCCCCCTCCCTGCCGTCAGCCCATACGGCATAAACGTAATTACTATCGGCGTATATGGTATGGTAATCTCCCATGAATCCGACGGGTGAGGTGAAGGTCGTGTCCGTTATCCTTATCTCCGGGTTCCACGTCTGGCCGAAGTCGGGGGAGTAGCGGTACTTTACGGACCACACGCTGAAGGTGTCCGTAGGCCACGAGGGGGTGTCGTAGTAGAAGACGTGAAGCCCCCCGTAAGGGTCAAACGTGGCCCATCCCTTACACTGGCCACCCGAAAGGTTCTGGTTTACGACGAAAGTGGGGGACCAGGTGTTCCCGCCATCGTAGGAGTAGGCACCGAGGACGTCCCACGTGCCGTTGCGGTCGTCCACCCACGTCACGAATACGGTGTCGTCCCCGAATACGGCTATGGAGTTTATGGGGGCCCGGTCGCCGTAGCCGGAGTTGTAGGAGACGTAATCTATCCTGACCGGCGAGGTCCACGATGAGCCGTGATCGTAGGAACGCCTGTAGGTTATGTTTCCTGAAGTCCACTCAATGATAGCGAGATGGAGTATTCCACCCGGGGAAACGGCCAGAGAAACGAGACCAGTGGTCGTTGGGTCAACGGTAAACCTCTGCCACGTCCTTCCCCTGTCGTAGGACCGGGCGAACCTTATCCCCTCCTCTGATCCTCCGAACTCCTGCCATGCCACGTAAACGGTATCCCCCTTAACCACCATCCAGGGCTTATCAACGTCCCCACCCGTAGAGGGGTCGCTTATATTGGATGTGTCGGTCCACGTGTGTCCACCGTCCCTTGAGAGGTAGTGCCGTATAACGTAAATTGAGAACTGCACCAGAAGATGTACGTACCCGGAGTCGTCTATTCCCACCACCGGATCCGTATGCCAGGTTATCCCCACGCTGTTGTCCACGAAGTTGTAGTTCGTCGGGAAAGTCGTTCCTCCGTCGTAAGATGCTGCAAACGGAAGGGCGGCGTACGAGCCTCTCTCGTTCGTATTGCAGGCTACGAATATGCTGTCTCCGGGGGACGAGACGGCGAAGGAGGATTCCCCCTGATTGAGGGTAGGACCCGGATCGGCCGATATCTTCACGTTGGGCATGAAGGGGTAGTCCGTAAAGAGTAGCAGGATCATCGTACCCTCACCTCCAC
Organism: Caldifarciminota bacterium; assembly: GCA_015490465.1. Lineage (GTDB taxonomy): Bacteria > Hydrothermota > Hydrothermia > LBFQ01 > LBFQ01 > JAADCS01. Next base: position 1,681 of record WFXS01000015.1, on the reverse strand, counting down.
TTTCTCAAGGGATATGGGGGTGTCGCCTATATTCTGGATAATAACTATGCCTTCAGGGGATTTTCCACCCACGAGGGCGTAGGGGTAGTTGGAGGAGTATATCGGTTTTTCAGGTTTAAGGAAAATTTCAATCTCCGGAGTTTTGCCCAGATCCACGTTTAAAGAGGACATGAGGTATATACCGTCGGGTCTCTTTTTCAGTGCGATGAGCTTTACCGTTCCCCTCTCCCCTCTGAGGTGAACCACGAAGCCCGTCCGTACTTTATCGTAGGTGAAGATCTCCTTCGCCTTCGCCTGAAGTTGAAAAGATAAAAGCCAGAGCATCACGGGGGATTATACGAGTGATTCCTCTCTCTAACAATTTCGCCCTTATAATACCATCTGATGAACAAGAATGAAGTATATAAAACAAATCTTAACCGTACGGATGTGGAAGTATGGACAGTTGAGGATATAGTAAATGCTCTAAGCGATTCCCCTCCCAAGAAGAAGAAGATTGTTATCCCTCAATTTCAGAGAACGATAGTGTGGAACGATAATCAAAGGAAATGGCTTATAGACTCTATAAAAAATGGCATGCCTATAGGATCCATACTTTTATATAAGCAAGGAGAGAACAACGGAATAACTGAGTTCCTATTGATAGATGGTCTACAACGAGTATCTACTCTAAAAAGATATTTTGAAAATCCAACAGCGTTTTTCGATGAAGATGATATAGATGACAAATTTGCTAATGATATAGCTTCTTTTTGGGAAACTATAGGTAGGCAAATAACTACAGAAAATATTAAAAATTATATCGTTCAATGGTTGTCCTCAATTAACGGTTTTGAGGAACAAGACGGTTTTTCCTCTCATGAATTAGCGAAATTTCTGGAAAATAAAATACTTAAAAATGGTGAATATGAGCTAAGTAGAAAAGAATTTGATGAGTTGGTTAATAAAATTAAAAATCATTTGAATAAAGTGAAACAGGAAAGTGATATCAGAAATTTTAAGGTTCCGATTATTATTTATACAGGTGATAAAGAAATGTTGCCGGCAATATTTGAACGTATTAATTCAAAAGGAACTCAGCTTACTAAATACCAAATATTTGCTGCTATATGGAAGCAGGAATATAGGCCTTTTAAAATACACAATAAAGACATTATTAAGAAAATTAAAGATAAGTATGAAAAATTAATTGAAGAAGGTCTTGATGTGGATGGGTACGATCCGGAAAATTTTGAAAATGCAGATTTTTCCTATTTCGAATACCTGTTTGGACTTGGCAAGTTATTGAACGATAAATATCCATCTCTTTTTGCCTCTTCTTCCGCAGAACATGAAGCGGATTCTGTAGGATTTAATATAGTAGCTATATGTGTAAAACACAACCTGAGAGAACTTCGTACCTTACCAGAATCATTGGAAAAATTTAATTTATCTGAATTAGAAGATAAGATCTTTGTTGCTATAGACTTTGTATATGAAGTGTTGAAAGCCTTTATTGAATTTAAATCTAATAAAAAATCTTCCTTTAAGATCTCAAATAAGGCTTCAAAAATACAAATATTCCATTCGGAGTTCCAGATAATATCTATTATAGGTAAAGTTTTTCACACTATGTTCATTGTGGATAAGGAAAATGGTACAATAAATGATAATCCTCAATGGACCTCTGCCATGAAAAACC
>WFXS01000014.1 GCA_015490465.1 Caldifarciminota bacterium | reverse complement strand
GCTCTGGGGGGTTTACATTGCTATCGGTCTGTTCTATCTGGCCAAACTCCTCAGGGACTACCTGAAGAGCGAGACGGTAATGGCCTCCATCTTCGGTCTTATAGGTCTCGTTATGGTAGCCTTCCAGATAAAGCAGCACTGGTTCTGGAACGACAGGTCCCGCAACTACATACCTGAGGACTTCGCCGCCAACATAGTGAACTCGGCTAAGGCCAAGAAAGGGGTTTTCATGACCAACGGCGACAACGATACCTTCCCCGTGTGGTTCGTGCAGGAGGTCCTGAAGATAAGGTGGCCCCTCATAAACGCCAACCTCTCCCTCCTGAATACCAACTGGTACGTGAGGGAGTTGAAGTACTGGGGTGCGCCCATAAGCTTCCCCGATAGCGTCATATACAACCTGCCTCCGGTTATACAGGGGGCTGGAGACAAAGGATACATGTTCCTGAGGGATATAGCCATACGGGACATGATAGCCACGTCCGTAGGGTACAAGCCGTCCCCGGAGGAGTACGTTGAGATACCGGGCCTCAAGGGTATGGTGAAGATACCGAGGATATACCTCGCCCCGAAACAGGTCTTCGCAAAGGAGGTCTTTGAGGGGAAGGAGTTCAAGATACCCATCTACTTCTCCATAACGGACGACCCCGAAGTCTACCGTGGCTGGGAGCCTTACATGGTATTGGAGGGGATGCTCATGCGCCTGACCGGAGAAGTTCAGGAGGGTCCGAACATCCTCGGTGTGGTGGATCTGGCATGGACGGATAGTCTCCTGAGCGGAGGGGCGGAGGACCCCGTTAAGTTCGTAAAGGAGTCCTCTTTCAACTACAAAGAGAAACCGAAGGGACAGATCTGGAGGTACAGGGCGCTCTTTGACGACCGTCAGTACAAGAACCACGATCACCTGAGTCCCTACAGGAACTACGCCACGGTGGCCCTGACCGTAGCCGCCACCTACTCCGCAAAGGGGAACCACGAGAGGGCGATAAAGTTCTACGACCTCGCTAAGATGTTCATAACCGAGTTCCTCAGGCTTCAGGGTAAGGATCCCGAGAAAGATCCCCAGATGTTCGCCCTTGAACTTTCCAAAGCTTACGCCTACGTCCAGATGGGTGATTACGACAGGGCGCTGAAGGTCCTTGAGAGGTACGGCCACTTCCTGCCTAAGCTGGAGAGGGAATGGCGGGAAGCCCTCATATACCTACACAAGGGGGATACCCTTAAGGCTCAGGAGAAGGCCCTGTCCCTGCTTGAGGGTGTACCCCAGCCCGATCCCGTATGGGGCCAGCACTTAGAGGATGTTTACGCCCTCCTGAGTCCCGAGGATCTGACGGACATAACCCACAGGTTGTTCCTGAGGCAGCAGTTTGACCTCGCCCTTAATCTCCTTGACAGAACGTCCGTACCCGATAAGGTCAAGATGTGGATATCCGGCCTTATAAGGGCTGTCCAGCTTCAGGATCCGGAGGCCTTTGCCATCCTTGGAGAGCAGGCGCCCTTTGATACGACGGGAGCCGGCGAGTGGAAACAGGAGTTGGAGCGTCTTTACGACGTGTTGGAACAGGTGTACCTGCAGCTCGGGGATACGACGATGGCGGAGAAGATGAGGGAGTTCAGGCCCAAGAAGGAGGCTCCTCAAACGACTCCGTCGGCCCCGGTAAGGCCTCCGGCGGGTGGAGTACCCGCTTTACCCGGACTTAGATGATGGAGATACTCGGACTCAACGTAGGGATATACGATATCGGGGAGGTGATGCTGAGGGGTAGTCTCCTGGCGTCCCTCCTCGCCCTTCTGCTTTCCTTAACGGGAAGGCGACGTTTACCTAAGGCCCTTCTGGACGTTTCCGTCATAGGTGTCTTCGTCGCCTCCGGAATTCTCCTCTACGCCCTGATAACCTCAGATATGAGGCTGGTTTACGTGCAGAACTACACGTCCAAGGCCCTTCCCCTGTTCTACAAGGTAACGGCATGGTGGGGTGGGCAGGCTGGCTCTCTGTTGTTCTGGCTCTTCGTTCTCGGAGTCTATGCCCTCCTGTCTCTGCGGAGGGAACCCCATCCCATCCTGACGGCCACGTTCTCCGCCACGATGCTCTTCTTCCTTATAACCACGGTGTACGCAGCCAACCCGTTTGAAAGGACCCTTGACCCGGCCCCCGATGGGCGCGGACTCAATCCCCTGCTCCAGAACGTCTGGATGGCCGTACACCCACCTTCCCTCTACCTCGGATACGTCGGAATGACCGTCCCCTTCGCCTACGCCCTTACAGGCATATTCACCGGCTTTACGGATGAGGTGATACGGAAGATAAGGATCTGGCTCCTCGTGGCGTGGTCCCTGTTGACTATCGGGATAGTCCTCGGAGGCAGGTGGGCCTATCTGGAGCTGGGTTGGGGCGGTTACTGGGCCTGGGACCCCGTTGAGAACGCCTCCCTTATACCGTGGCTCACGGCCACGGCCGCCGTCCACACCTTTCACCTCGTCCGCCGTGGCACCCACAAGCTCTGGTTCTACAACCTCACCTTCGCCTCCTTCCTCCTCTCCATCCTCGGCACCTTCCTGACCCGTAGCGGTATCATAGAGTCCGTCCACGCCTTCGCCTTCTCGGATATAGGGAACTACTTCCTCGTTTTCATAGCCGTAGGTGTGGTCGTATGGGTGGTTTCCAACGTGTACCTGATTTACTCTCCGAGACTCGGTGAAATGAGATCCGGAAAGGTGAACTACCCCACCTTCAGCCGCGGATGGTACATAGATCTCGGAAACTACCTGTGGATCGTCCTCACCCTGATAGTGCTGGGGGGTACGTTTTCACCGGTGTTTACGGAGATGATCGTGGGTACGCAGATAACGACCAAGCCGGACTTCTTCACCTACGCCACGGCACCCTTCTGGTCTCTGGCACTTCTATCCCTCGTCTTCTCCATCCTTTCACCGTGGGATAGGGGATACGTCCCGATAAGTAAGGTCTCCCTGGTCCTGGCCGTCGTGGTCGCCCTTCTACCCCTCATATTCGGGCGAAACGTATGGGCTTCCTTTGGCCTCCTCATAACCTCATACTCCCTGTTCGCACTTCTGGACAGACTCCTCACCCTCGGCAGGAAGGCCCTGAAGGATTACGCCCTGCTCGCCCACTTCGGCGTGGTCGTAACGGCTCTGGGTATAGTACTTTCGTGGAACTACGGCAGATCCCACGAGATGGCCTTCAAGGGACGTGAGGTTAAAAGGTTCTACGCCTTCAATCTGCAACACCTCGGATGGCAGGAGTACGAGGGTCCCAACTACGAGGCCGTTTACTCTGTGCTTAACGTCGGTCTATGGCGCTGGAACCTCGGAGATCTGAGAACGGAGAGGCGGAAGTACTTTGCCAGCGGTGAGGTGACTACGGAGCCGGGCATAAAGCCCCTGATACCCTTCGGCGACCTGTACGTCGTCATGCAGGGTGCGGAGGACGACGGTACGTTCTACTACGAGGTACGTTTCGTTCCGGGGATTCAGCTGGTGTGGATAGGTCCAATGATAGTTTTCCTCGCGGGGATAGTCGTGGCGATAGCGGCTGCGAGACGTAGACGTGGAAGAAATAGACCTAATTCAGCTTCGGACAGGTTGCAAGTAGGAGCCTGAAGAATTCACTTACCCCCTCTAACTTTACAGAACCGCCCTTATAATACCTCATAGAAATGGCAACGGAAAGAAGGATTGAGATGAAGGAATACGGAACGGGTGAGCCGAAAAGTTTCAGCCTTGAGATTGGCATCAAGAACTTCGGACCCATAAGTGAGGGAAACGTATCCCTAAAGCCCCTTACGATCTTCATCGGTCCGAACAATTCGGGGAAGTCCTATACGGCGATGTTGATATACTCGGTTTTCACCCTACTGCAGGACCCATCTCTATCCACCGAATGGTACTTTCCTACGGAATACATTGACGAGATTGAAGATATTATCAGGGAAATACCAAATTTGAAGGACTGGATTAATAATCTGAAGTTCGGTCAGAACCTTGAAATACCTGAAGAGACCGTACAGAAGATAGTTAGCAGGATAACGGAGGACGTATTCGGAGAGAAGTTAGGGAATGTGATCGTACGTTTGTATGCTTCTCCGCTAAAAGAACTAGTCAAAATCGGGGAAACGATGCTTGAATTAAATATCAACCTAAACTCAAAAAAGATTTCGGTAAAGTACCAAAATGAGCGATTAAAAATTGGTAAAACCCTACAAGTGGGGCTAAAAATTAGTTTTAAACTTAACGAATTATCATCTATAGGAGCATCATCTGAGGTTAATGTGAGGGATAAATCCAATAGACCAATCTTACGCAAAACTACACACTGGTTTTGGGGAAGTAGGAGAAAACTAAATACTATAGAAGTAATTTCAAGGGCTATATTAGAAGCAGTTCTAGAGACCCTTTACAGAGTGGTTAAGAACGCCATAGTTCCGAGCTACTACCTCCCTGCTGCGAGATCCGGCATCCTTCAGGGCCACAAAGCCCTTGTCGCGAGCATAGTCAGGCAGGCCCCTTACGTCGGCATAGAGAGGTTGGAGATCCCGAAGTTCTCCGGCGTCGTATCCGACTTTATATCGTCCATCCTAACCTTACCCGAAGAGTACGGCCCGTTTCACAGATTGGTGCAGGATTTTGAAAGAGAAACTATAAAAGGGCGAATCGTAGTTCGGTCCACCGATAAATACAGATACCCCGAAATTAAGTACGAATTCAGAGGGGCCGAAATCCCCCTCCACAGGGCCTCTTCAACCGTTTCCGAACTGGCCCCCCTGTTCCTTTACCTGCAATACATCATTCATCCGGGGAACGTCCTGATAATAGAGGAACCCGAAGCCCACCTACACCCGGAAAACCAGCGGATACTGGCGAAGTACCTGGTCAGGTTGGTGCGGGAAGGGGTACGTATAGTGATCACGACCCACAGCGACTACCTCTTGGAGCAGTTGAACAACTTCATCCTGCTTAGTAAAGTATCGCCAAAAAGCCGCGTAGAGAGGTACGGCTACGGTGAAAGCGACTACCTGAATCCGGATGAGGTCGCCACCTACGTATTTACCTACGACGAACCCAGTAAAGGTTATAAAATAAACGAAGTTAAGATAACAGAGGAAGACGGGATCTCAGAAGAGGAATTCGCCAGGGTTTATGAGGCTCTTTATGAGGAGACAATTAAGATCCAAAGGGAACTGGACAGCGAGGAATAAACCATGATGGAGGTTATTACCGACATCTCCAACTGTATTGGTGAAGATACCGAGTATGCGAAAGCCAAAATAGACCGTTGTTCCGAACACGGATGCAAGCTAGTCTTAGACAGCCTACCGCACCGTATAATTTTTAAGGGTGAAAAACTCGTTCAAACCCGTAAGATATGCGACTGCATTATCTTCGCGATATACGAGGGTTTAAAAGGTAACCTCATCGTCGGTATCGTTGAGCTGAAGAGTAAAACGGTTGATACGAATAACGTCGTCCAAAAACTTACAAACGGCTCGCAAGTAGCCATGAATATTTTGAGCAAATGTAAGATGGTTCGTGAGAAATTAAAATTTTATCCCATAGTTTTGGCCAAGAGGTGGAAGCCATCCGAACTCAAAACTTTAAAAAAGCGAAAAATCCCAATCGCTGACAGGAAGTACAACATTATTCACGAAAAATGCAGTAGACGTTTTCGGGAGATTATCCAAAAATACAGATGACACTGTATCCTATTAATGTCCACACCACCGAGTGGCTGGATTTCCTCGTGCTATCAAAGATTCCAGCAACCATCATGGCCGTGGGGTAAATTAATATCTCCATCCGTCCTCCGGCGTAGAATCCCCCCTATGACCTGGAAGAAGCTCCTTGAACTCCGCAAGGAATGGAGTAAGAGATACGACGCTTATCTCCTTTACAAACCGGAGGCGTGGATCTCGTCCGATATGCGGTATATAACCGGTTTTACGGGATCTACGGCGATTTTCCTTCAGACGAGGCGCAGGAACTTCATATTCGTTGACTTCCGGTACAAGACTCAGGTGAGACAGGAGGTGAAGGAAGGTATAACGATGGTTGACGTACCACCGGGAGAGTCCGTAGTTGAGTTCCTTGCCGGGAAACTCGCTTCCCTGAAGGTGAAGTCCATAGCCGTTGAGGGGAACGCACCCGTATCCTTCCTGAAAGCGTTGCGTAAGGCAACGGCCGGTAAGGGGATGCGCTTTTACACCGTATCCGGTCTCGTGTCAAGGCTCAGGGTTATAAAGGAGAGGGGGGAAATAGAGAGGATAAGGGAGGCCCAGAGGCTCACGGACGACCTCTTCAACTGGATTCTGGACAACGTAAGGCCGGGGAAGATGACGGAGAAGGAACTTGCCTTTGAGATGGAGGTGTGGGCGAGGAGAAACGGTGCCGACGGCATGTCCTTCTCCCCGATAGTGGCGGGAAACGAGAGATCGGCCATGCCCCACATGCGACCCACGGACAGCCTCATCCCCGAACGGGGTGTCCTCCTCCTTGACTTCGGCCTCAGGGTGAATGGGTACGTCTCGGATATGACCCGTACGGTGTGGATAGGTAAACGCGTACCCTCCGAGTTCCGCAAGGCTTACGAGGTAGTTCTGGAGGCTCAGAAGAGGGCTATAGACAGGTTACACTTCTCCGGCAAGCGATCGGCAAAGGAGGTGGATGCTGCGGCGAGGGAGTACATAGAGTCAACGGAGTTCAAGGGTACCTTCGGTCACGGACTCGGCCATGGGGTGGGTATGGACGTCCACGAGGCCCCTTCCCTATCTCCGAAGTCGGAGTACGTCCTTAGAGGCGGGGAGGTCGTAACGGTTGAGCCGGGGATCTACCTTGAAGGGAAGTTCGGCATACGGATAGAGGACATAGTCGTGGCCGGTAGGGGGGAGAACCTGACGGGTTCACCCAAGGAGTTGATAAGGCTGTAGAGGGCGAAGGTACACCTTGCCTTATTAACTGAGTAAAAAGGAGACCTTTCCGGGGGACACTGGAGAGGTTCTTCGTACGGATCAGAAAATGCGAAAATTTCGGGATTGGCAGTGTTCCTGTTCGGCAGGTCAGAAACCGTAGCGTTAAGATCTCACACCGTGGGTATAAGTTCCTCCCGACGATGGATCGGGGGTGTATTTGTCTTGTATACCATCCCGAACGATGATCACCATTTTGTCACAAATTTGCGAATAGGTTTTATTCGCACCGGATATTTCCATAAAGGTACCCATGCTTCCGGACACTATTCACCTTATGAAGAAAACGGACTTGAAGCGCAGGTCCTTCCTCAGGATGCTGGCCGGGGGTGCGCTCACCCTTGCTGCCACCCCCCTGATGGCCGAGGTCTTCAAAGACGTCTTCAACAACTTTGAACCGGTTAGCATAGACAACCCCCTCGCCCACTATCCCAACAGGGGCTGGGAGAAGGTCTTCAGGGACATCTGGAAGTACGACTACGAGTACTCCTTCGTATGCGCCCCCAACGACACCCACGAGTGCCTCCTTCGGGCCCACGTCAAAAACGGCGTTGTAATCCGCATAGCTCCCACGTTCAACTACCACAAGGCGAAGGACATCTACGGGAACGTATCCTCCCAGAGGTGGGAGCCGAGGTGTTGCGAAAAGGGACTTATTCTTGTGCGCCGCTTCTACTCCGACAGGAGGGTGAAGGCCCCCGTAGTGCGTAAGGGCTTCTACGAGTGGTACAAGGCCGGCTTCCCCAGAGACCCCAAGACGGGCAGACCCCCTGAGAAGTACTTCACGGGCAGGGGAAAGGAGCCTTTTGTAAGGATAACCTGGGAGGAGGCCTTTGAGATAACGGCAAAGACCTTAAAGAACATAGCCGAGACCTACACCGGTGAGGAGGGCAGGAGGAGACTCCTGGCACAGGGATACGACCCCCTCATGGTTGAGGCCACGAAGGGAGCCGGGACACAGGTTCTGAAGTTCCGCGGCGGTATGCCCCCTCTCGGAGCCACGAGGGTCTTCGGAATGTACAGGCTGGCCAACTCCATGGCCCTCCTTGACGCCCACATCAGAAAGGTAGGTCCGAAGGAGGCGAAGGGAGCGAGGGGTTGGGACAACTACACATGGCACACGGACCTTCCTCCGGGTCATCCCATGGTGACGGGGCAGCAGACGGTTGACTGGGACCTGGTGTGCGTTGACCACACGGATCACGTCGTAGTTTGGGGGATGAACTGGATACTGACGAAGATGCCCGACGCCCACTGGCTGACGGAGGCCAAACTCAAAGGCGCCCTCATAACCCACATAACGTGCGAGTACTCCGCAACGGCCACGAAATCCGACAAGGTCCTGATAATAAGACCCGGAACGGATCCCGCCCTCGCCTACGGCTTCGCCCACGTCATAATCAAGGAGAAGCTCTACGATGAGGACTATCTGAGGAAGTACACGGACATGCCCCTGCTCGTGCGGATGGACACCCTCAAACTCCTCAAGCCCGAAGACCTCTACGAGAACTACACGCCCAAACCCCTAAAGAACTTCATAAAGGTGATAAAGCCCGGTGAGAAGGTACCCGCCATATACAAGCAGCCTGCTCCGATAATCACAGAGGAGATGCGAAAGGAGTGGAGCGACTTCGTCGTCTGGGACCTCGGGAGAAATAAACCGAGGGTCATAACCCGCGACGAGTACGGAAAACGCTTTAAGGTGAAGGCCGCCCTTGAGGGCAAATTCAAGGTGAAGCTGAAGGACGGCAAGGAGGTTGAGGTAAGGCCGGTATTTGACCTGTACAAGGAGTACATCCTGAACAACTTTGACCCGGATACCGTCTCGGAGATAACATGGGCGCCCAAAGAGGCCGTTTACGAGATAGCGAGGGACTTTGCGAAGTACGCCGGAAGGACCCTCATAGCCGTGGGAATGGGGCCGAACCAGTTCTTCAACAACGACCTGAAGGACAGGGCGATGTTCCTCCTCGCTGCCCTTACCAAGAACCTCGGTAGAGTGGGGGCCAACCTCGGAAGCTACGCCGGAAACTACAGGGCCGCCTTCTTCAACGGCCTTCCCACGTACATAGCTGAGGACCCCTTCAACCCCCAGACGGATCCCGATAAGCCCGTTAAGATCAAGAGGTACTTCACACCCGAGAGCGCCCACTACTTCAACGAGGGGGACAAGTACCTGAAGATAGGCAAAAAGGTCCTCACCGGCAGGACCCACATGCCCACCCCCACGAAGAGCATACTCGTCTCCAACTCCAACTCCCTTATCGGAAACGCCAAGTGGCACTACGACACCGTTATGAACGTCTTCCCGAAGATAGAGTTCATAGGCGTCCTTGAGTGGTGGTGGACGGCCTCCTGCGAGTACGCGGATATAGTCTATCCCGTTGACTCCTGGGCGGAGTTCAAGAACGTGGACGCCACCATATCCGTAACGAACCCCTTCCTGATGGTCTGGCCGAAGTCCCCCCTGCCGAGGATATTCAACACGAAGGGGGATATTGAGGTTCTGGCGGGCATAGGGAAGGCCCTCGGAGACCTGACGGGGGATAAGAGGTTCTACGATTACTGGAAGTTCGCCCTTGAGGGGAAGGCGGAGGTCTATCTACAGAGGATATTTGACCACAGCACGGCCATGCGGGGCTACAGGGTTGAGGAGTTGGTGAAGCAGGCGGAAAAGGGTATACCCGCCCTCATGATGAGCCGGACGTACCCCAAGTGGGTGGGGTACGAGCAGATGGTTGAGGACAGGCCGTGGTACACCAAGAGCGGACGTCTTGAGTTCTACCGCGATGAGGAGGAGTTCCTGATAAACGGTGAGAACCTCGCCGTCTACAGGGAACCTATAGACTCCACCTTCTACGAGCCAAACGTTATCGTGGCGAAACCCCACCCGGCCATAAAGCCGGAGACCCCCGATAAGTGGGGTGCGGACCCCAACGACCTGAGGGCCTACGTGAGGCAGGGAAGGAACGTGGTGAAGCCCTGGAGCGAGGTGAAGAAGACGAAGCACCCCTTGAACGCAAAAGATCCCAAATACCGCTTCATATTCCACACGCCCAAGTTCAGGCACGGCGCCCACACAACCGGCGTGGATTCGGACTACCTGAGCGTCCTCTTCGGACCCTTCGGAGACATATACCGCCGGGACAAACGCATGCCCTACGTCTCCGAGTTCTTCGTTGACATAAACCCCAGGGACGCCAGGGAGCTCGGAATAGAGGACGGGGATTACGTCTGGATAGACGCGGATCCCGAGGAGCGTCCCTTCAGGGGATGGCAGAAGGCCTCCAAGGACAAGGTTGAGGTGGCCCGTCTCATGGCCCGGGCCCGCTATTACCCCGGTACACCGAGGGGGATCCTGCGCATGTGGCACAACGCCTACGCCGCCACCTTCGGAACGGTAAAGGGACAGAAGGAGAACAGGAACAAACTGGCCAAGAACAGGTACACCGGGTACGTCTCCCTCTTCCGCCACGGCTCCCACCAGAGCTGCACCAGGGGCTGGATAAAGCCCACCCACATGACCGACTCCCTCGTACGCAAGGGCCTCTTCGGGCAGAAGATAGGGAAAGGTTTCGTCCCGGACGTCCACTGTCCCACGGGAGCGCCCCGTGAGGCCTTCGTAAAGGTTGAGCTTGCGGAGAGGGGTGGAATAGGGGGCAAAGGTAAGTGGTTGCCCGCGGAGAAGAAGATGGCCCCCACGTACGAAAGCGAGGACCTTAAGGCCTACATGGAAGGGAAACTCGTATGAGGAGGTAAAGCTATGGCAAAGGTTTACAACTGGCATCTCAAGAGGAAGGTTGAATACCCTTACGAGGAGTCCAGGCCCAGACGCCAGATAGTCTGGGTCTTTGACCTGAACAAGTGCATAGAGTGTCAGACCTGTACGATAGCCTGTAAGACCACCTGGACCTCCGGAAAGGGCCAGGAGTACATGCTCTGGAACAACGTTGAGGTGAAGCCCTACGGTGGTTATCCCCTCGGCTGGGATGTAAACATCTTAAAGAAACACAAGAGGGCCGGGAACAAGAAGACCCTCTTTGAGGTTGCCCCTAACGGTGAGGTGGTACTCGGATACATGCCGGAGGACGAGGATTACATGTACCCCAACTTCGGTGAGGACGTGAGCTACGGGACGATAGAGAAAGGGGCCTTCTTCAACGGAATCCATCAGGTCTGGATGTTCTACCTGCCGAGGATATGCAACCACTGTTCCTACCCCGCATGTCTCTCTGCCTGTCCGCGTAAGGCCATATACAAGCGCAAGGAGGACGGTATAGTTCTCGTGGATCAGGAGAGGTGCCGCGGATACAGGGAGTGCGTCAAGGCCTGCCCCTACAAGAAGGTGTTCTTCAACGCCGTAAGTCGCATATCCGAAAAGTGCATAGCCTGTTATCCCCTTATAGAGAGGGGGGAGCAGCCGAGGTGCGTCCAGACCTGTATAGGGCGCATCCGCATTCAGGGTTTCATAGACCCCAAAGGAAAGCCCGACCCCGACAACCCTCTGGACTACCTCATCCGCATAAAGAGGGTGGCCGTTCCCATGTACCCCCAGTTCGGCCTTGAGCCTAACGTCTATTACATACCTCCCGTCCACGTTCCGCGACAGTTCCTCTACCAGATGTTCGGAGGGAAGGAGATGGTTGAAAACGCCATAGGTACGTACCTGACGGCGAAGAAGGACAGGAAGCTCCTTGGCGCCATGCTCCTCTTCGGCTCAACCGATAAGATAATCCACAGATTTAAGGTGGACAGGAAGTACGCCTACGGCTACGATAAGGACGGGAAACTCGTCGCAAAGGTACCCTTCAACGAGCCGATATACATCCGTCCCCTATACGACAGAAAGCGCGACGTCTACAGGCACAGCATACCTTAGAGGAGGTGGAAGATGAAGAGGTTCTTCCTTTTGGGATTGATCTTAACTGCGGGATGTGCAACCGCCCAGAAGGAGGGTGGTGAGACCTTAAAACCTTCATCCGAAAACTACACCGACAAAATAGTCGCCGTAAAGGTTGAGAGGATACCCCTTAAAAACCCGGCCGCATCCGAATGGTCCACCGCCCCGACTACCACCTTGAAGATGCTCCCCCAGATCATAATAACCCCCAAACAGTCCAAACAGAGCGTAAAGGAGTTGACGGTCAGAGCGATATACACCGATAGGGAGTTCGCCCTCCTCCTCTCGTGGGAGGATAGGACGAGGGACGCTTACGACTACTCCGACAGATTCACGGACAAGGTGGCGGTTCAGTTCCCCCTCAACCCGGAAAACCTCCCCAGCTACATGATGGGGAACAGGGGCGGAAGGGTGCATATAGTGATGTGGAAGGCCCTGTGGCAGGAGGACGTTGAGAGGGGATACGTGGACGTGAACGACATCTACCCCGACTACATGGTGAACATGTACCCCTACGCCAACGTGGGAGAGGATACCGTATACCTTGAGCCTCCGAGGATAACCGGGTTCAGCAGTCTCGCCCTCATGTTCCTCCCCGGCTACGCCGCGGGTAATCCGGATATTGACCTGCAGAGGAAGTGGCCGGTTATGGAGTACTCGGCCGAAGGTTTCGGCACCCTCACCGCCCAGAGACGTCAGGACGCGAAGGGCTGGGGTATCTACAAAGAGGGCAGGTGGTACGTCGTTATCGTCGTACCCAGAGCCTCGGCCGATCAGGACAACGCCCCCATATACAAAAAGACGTCCGTGGCCCTCGCCGTATGGGACGGCTCTAACAAGGACAGAGGTTCGCGCAAGAGCTACACCATGTGGATACCCGTGGAGCTGAGACCATGAAAGAGTTCGTCCTGAAGGCAGACGTGTACAGGGTCTTCTCCGAGATCTTCTCCTACCCGGAGGATCCGGAGAGCCTGAAAGATCTCATGTACGAGGTGGCAAACCACTACCCGCCCATAGGCGAGCTCATACCCCTCATGGATAACCTTCAGGAGGACTACATGCCCTTTATGAAGGGACAGATACCCCTCTCGGAGGGGGCGTACGCCTCCTACCACCCGGCCGACGTCGTCGCCTTCTACAGGGCCTTCGGCCTGAGGCACAGGCCCGGAGACAACCCCGACTCCCTCCCCTACATGCTCCAGTTCCTCTCCATCCTCTGCTTGAAGATCGCCCTCGCACCGGATGAGGATACCAGAGATGTGGCGTTGGACGCGTACAGGGCCTTTTTAAAGGATCACGTCGGATACTGGATAGGGAAGTTCGCCCAGAGGGTGAAGGAGAGGGAGGCTTCCGCCTTTTACAGCGAGGCCGCCGACAGGCTGGCCGACTTCGTAAAGGAGGAGGTGAGGGATGTTGATACTGCTCATAGCACAGCCTGAGTTCAAGTTTTTCGGTCAGTTCAGGACGAGGTACGAATCCCGAAACAACCGGGACTTTTTGGCAGACAATCCGGATGCCGTAAGTTTTCTGAACATGCGCACACGCTTCGGTGTAAAGGTGAAGGTAAACGAGAACCTCTTCTTTAAGGCCACGCTTCAGGACTCAAGAATATACGGCTCTACAGGTGCGGCCGTCTCATCCGACAACCCCCTTGAGGGCATAGGCTACACGGCGACGAACGCGCGGGGGCTTGAGAGTACGGACCTAATAGAGGCCTTCGCAGGCCTGAAGTACGGCCCGGCATCGCTCCTTATCGGTCGCCAGAGGTTCGCCTACGACGAACACAGGCTCGTCGGCACGTTTGACTGGTCCAACGTCGGAAACTCCTACGATGCCGTAAGGGGCGTTTTGGATTTCGGTCTCCTCAAAGCCGAAGGTTTCGCGGCCGTCCTCAGGAACTCTCAGGTGGCAGAAGGTCCGGTTGAACTTCCGACCGGTTCGGACGTCTCCTCCAACCTCTACGGCCTTCACACAACGGTAAAGCTAAAAGGTGAAAACTACGGCTTCTCCGCATCCCCCTACGTTTTCATCTTAGACGACAGGGCCAGATCAAGCGCCGGGGGTATAGGCTACCCTGAGCGACGGGTCATAGACACGGTAATAGACTGGGGAGGTGGATGGGTTGATACCCTGTGGAAGGCCGCCGATCCCCAACCCGCAAAGATATACTCACCGGGACTGCACCTGAAGGGTTCCCTGAAAGCCGGTCCGATAAAGCCCTTCTTCGCGGGTGAGTTCACGTACCAGACCGGAAACGCCTGGGCGTATAACATCAGCGCCTTTGCCGGTTTCGGACGCCTCGGCGTTAAGCTGGTCCCTCAGGAGGGGGTGTTCCTCTCCCTCTTCTTGGAGTACGACATGGCGAGCGGTAGGGACACTTTCCTTGATGTGAGAAAGGACAGCGTGCGCAGGACCCCCTACAACTTCTTCCCCACCAACCACGTACATTACGGCTACGGAGACCTATTCTCGTGGAAGAACCTGAAGGCCCTCCGTATAAACCTCTCCGGAGGCTACGGGCCCGTCGTCCTGAAACTTGACTATTGGAACTTCTCCCTCTACAGCAAGTATGACAACTGGTATCACGCCGGGCAGGGGATCTTCTTCTCGCCCACGTCCGCCTACCATCCGGACACTCTGGCCAAACTCTCATCCTCGGCCGGGAACGAGATAGACCTTACGGTTATCCTGAAGTTCTCCAAGAGGGCCAGGCTGATGGGCGGCCTTTCCTACTTCTCACCCGGTGAGATAATCCGCAGGTACTACAGCAACGACCCCAACCTTAAAATCTCCGCCATGAGGTGGTTCTTCACGCAGTTTGTGATAAACTTTTAAAAAGGAGGTGAGTATGAAGAAGTTCTTGGCGCTTTCTTTGGTGGGCATGGCCGTAGTCCTCCTGGCTGCGGGTAAGGGCATAGACGAGAAGCTCGCCACAAAGGGCGAGAAGCTCTGGACGGAGAAGGGGTGCAACGCCTGTCATACCATAGGCAAGGGCAAGCTCGTGGGACCGGACCTGAAGGGCGTGACCGAAAAGAGGGAGTACAAGTGGCTCATAGCCATGATAGTGAACCCCGACAGCATGCTCAAGTACGACCCCATCGCCAAAGACCTCCTGAAGCAGTACGGCGTCCCTATGACGAACCAGAAGGTAAGTAAGGAGGAGGCCAAGGCCATCATAGAGTACATAAAGAGGGAGTCTCAAAAGTAGTAAACGGGGGGGGCGCTCGGCCCCCTCTACGGTTCGCGTATGGGAAAAAAGGGTAGGGATCTTTTGTTTTCGGTGGCGGAGGATGGTTTCATAAAGGCGGTGATTCACCTGATCAGGAAGGGTATTGATGTTAACACCGTGGATAAGTACGGTGAAACCCCCCTGCATAAGGCTCTACACGGTGGGCATACCGATATCGTCAGGTGTCTGGTAGGTGCGAATATAGAGCGAGGAAACTGGAATATCGTATTCAACGACGGGAAGACGCTTCTACACTTCGCCGCGTACGGGGGAGACCTGGAGCAGGTAAAATTTCTAATAGACAGGGAACTGAACGTTAATACGGGGGATAAGGAAGGTCTCACCCCCCTTCACCTGTCCACGAGGAAGGGCAACCTTGACGTGGTGGAGTATCTCGTTAAAAAGGGTGCAAACGTAAATGCGAAAACCATCTACGGCGCCACCCCTTTGTATCTTGCCACCGAATGGGGCAATACCGAGGTGGTTGAACTTCTTATCCAACGGGGAGCGGACCCGAACGTAAAGGACGAAAACGGTTATACGCCTCTCCACTGGGCTGCATTCGGGTGCCATATCCCCGTTGTAAAGTACCTGATTGAAACGGGGGCAGACACAAGCGTACGGGATGATGAGGGCAAAACCCCCTTACACTGGGCGGCCGAAGGTAACTGTGTGCGAGTTGTTGAGTATCTCATCAAAAACGTGCGAATGGATCCGACTATTAGAGATAACCGCGGGAACACCCCTCTCCACAGTGCGGCTGAAACGGGCAGTCTGGAAGTCGTCAAATATCTTGTGGGGATGGGACTTGATATGGGAGTCAGAAACAGCATGGGGAGTACACCCCTGCACCTTGCCGCACGGGAGGCCCGCCTGAGCGTGGTGAAGTACCTCGTTGAAAGGGGGGCGAACGTGAACGTGAGGGATAACCACGGAAATACACCTCTTCACGAGGCTGTGGAGGGTGGAGATATAGGAGGCGATACAAAGGTAATAGAGTACCTCGTTGAGAAAGGGGCATGAAAACGCGGCATCCGGTGAATGAGGTGACCGGCGGGGAGCAATCGGTTCTGCGAAACGACGCCGAATTCCCCATGGTTCCCGAAAGAGCGATAGCACCGGATACGAATCATCATCCCATGGATGTGATATCCCGGAGAAACATCCAGAGGATACCTCAAACGATCGGGAGGCTAAAACCTGAAGTGCGCGTGATCAGGGTGCCGATCAGATAACCCCCTTCCCCTCTTTATAATCTCCATCGTGCCGTACGTGGACGTAAGGAACTCGCACTACTACTACGAGGAGAGAGGAGAGGGGGACAGGACGATCGTATTCTCCCATGGCTTCCTCCTTGACTCGGAGATGTTCCGGTACCAGATGGAGGAGTTTGCGAAGGATTACAGGTGTATAGCCTTTGACTGGAGGGGCCAGGGAAAGAGTGAGCCGGCTCCGTGTGGATACGAGATAGAGGAATTATACAAAGATGCCGTTGACCTATTAAAAATCTTCGGATGCGACAGGAAACCCTGCGTGTGGGTGGGGGTCTCCATGGGTGGTTTCGTGGGTATGAGGCTGGCCGCCCGTAATCCGGACCTCCTCAGGGGTGTGGTTCTATCCGACACCGGTGCCACCGGGGAGAAGCTGAAGAAGAAGTTCGTCTGGACGCTTATGGCCGTCATATCCTACCTCTTCGGGATCGGTCCAGTGGCCGGAGGCGTGAAGAAGGCCCTCTTTTCACCCAGGTCCCTGAATAAACCTTTCGTAAGGGAGTACGAGCAGAAGTGGAAGGAGTGGTTTAAGGATAAAAAGAAACGGGATGCCCTCGTAAAAACGGCGTGGGCGATATTCAACAGACCGTCCTTTGAGGACGAGGTTAAGAGTATCGGGATACCCACCCTCGTACTCGTGGGGGAAGACGACAGATCCCGGCCCTACGAGGAGGCTCTGCACCTCCACAGGGCGATAGAGGGGAGTAAGCTGTACGTTATACCGGAGGCCGGACATAGCGCACCGCTTGAGAACCCCGAAGAGTTCAACCGCCGTCTGAGGGATTTCCTCAGGGAGGTGTTCGGTGAAGGTAGGACGGGTTGACTTCGCAGGTAAGGTATCCGTCGCCGTTGAAAAGGGCGGAGGGTGGGTTCCCCTTGACGATCTGGGGTTAAGTGAGTACGGTCAGGACCTCCTCGCCCTCCTGAGGGACTGGGAGAGTGTAAAGGGCAGGGTTGAGGAGACCTTAAAGGACGCCCGTCCCCGTAACGGTAAACCCCTTATACCTTTCAGGCCCCTGTCCTTCAGGGACTTCATGCTCTGGGAGAGGCACTACGTTCAGACCAAACTCGGCCTGATCCGAACCTTCAGACCCGCCCTTTACCCACTGTTTAAACTCCCCATCCTGGGCCGTTCCCTGAAGCCTCCCCGTATGTTTTACGAGAGACCGGTTTACTACGTGGGTAACCACCTCCAGATGTACACGGACGGGGACGTCGTGCCTTACCCATCGTACACGCGGTACCTTGACTACGAGTTTGAGCTGGGCCTGGTTATAGTTAAGGGTGGAAGGAACCCCTCGCCGGAGGAGGCCGAAGGTATGGTCGGAGGGGTCGTAATTCTCAACGACTTCACGGCGCGGGACATGCAGGTGAAGGAGTTCTACGAAAGCCCCTTCGGACCCGTCGTAAAGGCAAAGAACTTCGCCACCTCCATATCCTCCTTCGTGATACCAGCATCCGAGATCCTCCCCCGCTTCACGGACCTGAGGGTACGGGTTTACATAAACGGGGAACTCGTATCGGAGTCCACTACTGCCAATCCCCAGCACCTCCCCCGGGACATGGTGGCTTACGCCGGACTGGAGGAGAACCTGTACCCCGGTGAACTCCTGGGTACGGGTACCGTCCCCGACTCCTGCGGCGTTGAGATCGGCAGGTTCCTGAAGGAGGGGGACGAGATTACGCTTGAACTGGTGGGTTTCGGTAGTCTGACCAACCGTATAGGCGGAAGAACCTGAATGTACTTAAGGCTCGGCATCTACGACTCCCACGTACTTCTGCGGCTTCCCCCTTCCCTCGCGGAGGTTATGGGCGTAGTTGAGAGGATAAACGTCTACTACCCGTGCGAATGTAAGAGGCACATGTGCGCCTTCCCATCCCACAGGAACGAGTTCCTTCCCACGCCCGGCGTGATCCACGTGAGGCCCGAAGACAGATGGAAGGTCGCCGCCTTTCTGGGGAGGGTCCTGAGGAACTACTACGGCCCCGAAACGGAACGTTTTGCCCTCTTCCATGCCAGCGCCGTGTCCGACGGCAGGGAGGCCATCCTGTTCCTCGGTTATCACGCCGGAGGGAAGAGTACCCTCTTGAGGGGATTCGTTGGGGCCGGGTACCGCTACCTGTCCGACGACATGGTGGCCTTTGGCCTTGAAGACGGGCTGGTGTACCCCACCCTTCCCGTGGATCATACCCTGAGATTTGAGAAGGTGTCCTATCCCGTCCCCATAGGTGCGGTTTTCCTCGTCCAGTACTCCTCCGAAAAGCCCACCGAGATAGAGGAGGCAGAACCCCACGAAGTCCTGCTCTTTGCCATGGAGAACCTGCTGAATCCCGGAGCTATCGGTAAGAGGGGTCTGAACCTGCTTATGAAAGCCCTTTCAGAGGCGAAAACGTACAGGAGTCTCCATTCTGATTGGAGGGACGTCCTTGAATTCTACTCCTCCAGATCCCTGTAGGTGAACTTGTCCACCGTGTAGTACCTGACCACCGTGCGGGGGTCGTCGTAAACCGAAGGATCAAGGCCGGCCTTGTACGCCAGTTCCGTAAGGAACTGTACCGGATCGGGAATCTTCTCCCACACCTGAGGGAGGAACGTGGCCCTGCCTTCGGGATGTTCCAGAATTACGCCCATATCCGGCCGGAGTTTTCTTACGAGATCCTCAAAGCCTTCATAGTGTAAGATCTTCGGTTCGGAGAGGACGCTAACCTCCACCTCCGTGTACGGCCACTCGTCCGGGTGGAGAGGGGGGAAACGGGGATCCCTGAAGGCCGCCGCTATGGCGTTGTAGTGTACGTCAAGGACGAGGGGACGGTAAGCCTCCACGCTACCTATGCACCCCCTCAGCCTCCCCCCCTGCGTGAGGGTGACGAAACTCGCCCCGTTCTCAAGGAGACGGGGAGGGAGGTCGGAGAGGTCCGGAGGGGTGAGGTCTCCCCTGAAGGCCCGCGAAATGGCCGAATGGGCTACGTCAAGGAGTATTCTCTTCTCTCCTCTACTCAAACGCACAGCAAATTGTAAACCTGAACGGTTTATCAAACTTCCTCCCGTTTGCAAGGGGCCTACTCTACGTCCTCCTCTACTCTGAATGCGACCTGCAGGACGACCTGAAACTCGGATACCTTACCGTCCCTTATCGCCCCCCGCAACTCCTTTACCTCAAACCACAGGAGGTGCTTCAGCGTCCGCGCGGCCCTCTCAACGGCCACCTTAACGGCATCCTCAAAAGACTCCGTACTCGTCCCTACGAGTTCTATCTTCTTGTAAACCCTGCTCATATCACGGGTATTTTAAACCTGTTAAACCTGAGAACGGCCGAACCGCCCGAAAATTTCCCAATCAAACGTAAAACGGGGGTATAATTCCCGGCTATGCGAGAGTACGAAGTGGCTCTTGTGTTGAGCCCCCAGCAGAGCGACGAGGAGCAGGCTGGGTCCATAGAGAAGGTTAAAGCCTTCATAACGGAGAACGGTGGGGAGATAACCGGCGAGGAGGACTGGGGAGTCCGGGAGCTCGCCTACCCCATCAAGAAACAGACGCACGGAAGGTACTACTTTATACAGTTCAAGGCCAGTCCTCAGGTGGCGTACGACCTCAACACCCATCTGAGGCTCATGCGTACCTTCCTCAGGTACATGGTCGTTCGGAGGGACGAAGAATGAGAGAGGAACGCAGCATACGTTTACCAAACATAAACTTCGTTATACTGTCGGGGAGGCTGGTCTCCGATGCCGAGCTGAGGAACACTTCCGACGGAAGGAACTTCATAAAGTTCCGTCTGGCGTCGGATGCACCCTACAGGAGCGGAGGGGAGTGGAAGAGCAACACCGTCTTCATAGACGTCCTCTACTCCCTCGGCAGGAACGATCTAAACGAGAGCGTATCCCAGAGGTTGCTCCGGGGTACGCCCGTGGTCGTGGAAGGGCGACTCCGTTACAGGGAGTGGGAGACGGAAGGCAGGAAGTTCAACACGTACGAGATAAGAGCGTACAGGGTTCAGATCCTTGAGAGGTCCGGAGCGCCTAAGGAAGAGGGTATAGACCTGTCCCGTTACGAGCCACCTTCGGAGGAGGATCTCGGTCTCCCTCCGGAGGAGATGCCCTTTTAAAAAGGAGGTGAAAGATGGCGAAGAAGAAAGGGAAGACCTTTGATTACAAGGACGTGGAGACTTTAAAGAGGTACATATCCCCTACGGGTAAGATCCTTCCCCGCAGGTACACCCGTCTCACGGCAAAGGAGCAGCGCCGTCTGGCCCGTGCCATAAAGCGCGCGCGCATGCTGGCTCTCCTGCCCTTCATAAAGGAGTACATAGTATGAAGCAGGTAAACGTTCTTCTCGTTAAGGACGTTCCCAAGCTGGGAAAGGCGGGCGACATAGTGAAGGTCCGCTGGGGATACGCCAAGAACTACCTCATACCCAAAGGGTTCGCTTTAGAGGCCACGCCGTCCGTGATAAAGCACTGGGAAAACCAGAGGAAGATGAAGGAACTCTCCCTGAAGCGGAAGAAGGGTAAGATGGAGCGGGTGGCGAAGAGGCTCTCCGGGGAGAGGCTCCTATTCGTCCTCAAGACCAACGAGGAGGGCAAGCCCTTCGGTTCCGTATCCGTCAAGGACATAGCCGACAAGCTCAGGGAGATGGGGTACGACGTGGATAGGTCCCAGGTCCTTCTGGAGGAGGGTATAACCGAGTTCGGAACCCACGAGGTGGAGGTAAAGCTCCACCCGGAGGTGACCGCCAAGATCAAGGTTAAGGTTGAACCTGAGGAGTAATGAGCAACCTCGTAGAACTTGAGGTCAAGAACGTCGCCCTCGTGCGAACCGAGGGCGGTATGGGGATGGCGGTCATCCTTCAGGAGAAAGGGGGGAGTCGCCATCTCCCGATAATCGTGGGGCCGTTTGAGGGAAAGGCCATCAGCATGGCCCTGACGGGTGAGACCTTCAGTCGTCCCCTCACCCACGATCTCCTCCACAACGTCATAGAGACGCTCGGGGCCCGCGTGGAGAAGGTAGTAATAAACGACCTCGTGGACGGCACCTTCTACGCCCGACTTATCCTCAACCACGAGGGCAAGACCTATAGCATTGACGCCCGTCCCTCCGATGCCATAGCCGTGGCTCTCAGGGCCGGTGCGCCGATATTCGCGAGTTCCACCGTAATGGACAGCGCCTCCGAGTACCTTCCCGATC
>WFXS01000013.1 GCA_015490465.1 Caldifarciminota bacterium | reverse complement strand
CCGCAGGACCTTAAGTTCCTCTTCGGAAAATCCGGCAGCGTAGAGGGGGGTACCCTCCTCCAGAAACTCTAGGGCCTTCGTCAGGACCTGAAGTTCCTTCTCGCTCCCTCTGCCCGTAGCCACTTCCTTCCTCAGGCGCTCAATCCTCCTTGATATAACGTCGCTCTCAATACTCAGGAAGCGCAGGGTCGTATCCGTAAAACTCAGGAAGTCCCCTATCAGTCCTCCACTGACCTCAAGGAAGGCGTCGGCCTCCGCCAGTTCCTGAAAGACCCTCGTGGGCCTGTTCTCGTTGTACGCCTTTCCGAGGGCATCGCTGTCCACCAAGGTTATCTGGAGGGGCGTGGCCTTCCGGGATTTGAAGACCTGAACCAGCTTCTGGAACCTGTCGTCCAGAACGCTAAGGGTTCCCACCCCCTTACCGCCGCTCAACCTCCCCACGAGCGTACTCTTACCCACAAAAGAGGGTCCTATGACGAAAACTTTCACGCCGCCTATTCTATCCCCGTCTACTTCGCCACCACAACTATGGGGCGTACGACCTTCTGGCTACCCTCAAGGGTGTTGACCACAACCACCAGGGCGTATATTCCGGGGGGAACCCTTCTTCCAGCCATGTTCGTACCGTCCCACTCGTGTATTCCGGCACCACCCCCCTCAACTATCGTTTTGACCAGCCTTCCCATGCCGTCGTACACCCTGATGGAGTACGTACCCTTGGGGCCTCTAACCTCTATGCGGGCGGTCTCCCTCCCGGCTATGAAGACGTTCCGGGATATCTTGACCTCAAGGTTCTCCGCCTCGTAGGCCTCTCCGGGGACGGCCATGAGGTCCACGGACTTGCGGGGCAGAAGCTGATAACCGGACGTGTAGGGCGGAGTGTTATCGTACTGGCCAACGATACCGGTGATGCTGACGTAGTCTCCGACTTTGATCTGGGATACGTCAATACCCGTAGTTGGGTAAACGTAAACCGTTATGGGAACGGTTCCGTTGTAAACCGTAAAGGACTTCCCTATACCGGCGTAGGAAGGGGGAGATGTTACCATAACCGTGTCCACCCTGACGAGATGACCCTCCAGATCTTCGTTCAGGGCCTGACCCTTCTGCAGTTTGGTGGGGGAGGGGACCTCCCCGTTCCCGAGTACCTTAACCGAGGAGAAGAGAACCTCGGTAAGGCCGTTGTACTCCGTAACCGTGCCTAGTGCCACTATTAGCATTCCCTCTTTTAATCCGAGGAACTGGGACGAATAGAGGTTCACTCCTCCCGTACCGTCCCAGAGGTAGGTTGACGTATTGCTCGTACTGAAGGCGGACGCGTCCGCCAGTACCACACCTCCGACCACTACGGTCTGACCTACGAGATTGGAGGAGTAATCCTCGCCGTAGGCCTGAATGTCGGATATGGGAGTAGTGAAATATAGACGGGGAGAGAATACGGAACGCCTGTATATGTCGGCCGTATCAAGAGCGGAGTAGAGGAGAACGGTAATTGAGTCCACGTCTTTAGGATCAAGGGAGAGGGTCAGAGTGTCCGCCGTAAAGGCCGGGTTCAGGAACTCGGCACATGCCGTATCCGCCAGAGTAATGACGTTGTCCGGTGATCGGCTTCCCAGTTTTGCAGCACCCATCTCGGAGGGAGTTATACCGTCGGAGCAGACCCGCAGTTTCGCCACGGGGTTAAACGAGGAAAGGTGGAACTTCCACGTGGACGCCTGCCCCCTGTGTACGAAGTAGGGTGCCTGAGAGAGTACCATAACGGAGTTGTAGAAGATGAGGTCCGAAGGCTCACGGGGAACTATGCGGTATATGTTACCGGCACTCCCGCTGTCCTCGTCCACTACCCCCACGAGGTCAAATATGGTATCCGGAGGCGGGAAGCTCTCCACGTTCCCGTACCTGTCAAGGTAGAGGTTTCCGGAGTTGTTGTACCTGTCAACTATGGGTACGTTCTCACCCACCGGGACCCTGACGAGGGGAGTCGTATCAAACCTCACGCTGTCCACCCTGATCAGGACGCCGGAGTACCTCTCCCTCGCCCTGTTCAACCCGTCCACAACCACCGGCTCCGGCACACCCACCACCTCCCTGTAGAGTACCGTGGGGTAGGATATCTCCTCAAGACCCCTGTAGGGTTCAAATTCACCCTCCGCGACTATAAGTTCTCCGGGGTTAACGCCGATGCTTCCGTAGAGGACCAGACCGGCGACCGTATCCCGGAAAGTGTCCTGAATGTAAGTCTTGTTTCCAAATACGGCACTGACGACACCCCTTACACGCACGACCTCGTTTATAAGAACCGGCCTCTCCGAGAGTACGTTATGGAAGAACTTGAGAGGCACAGTGGTATCCTCTCTTATTACCACAACCGGAACGCTTAAATTCACGGTATCCGTACTGTTGGCCAGTTTAACGGACAGGTTCTTTAACCCCTCGCTCCTGCTTATCACGACATCCCTGAAACTCAAACGGGCGTTCCCACCGGGTGAAAAGGTGAACGCAGAGAGCGTAATCGTGTTAGACGTCGTACTGACGGATGCGTAGTTGAAGGCTCCGTCCGTGGTATAGGTGCTGAAGGAGGCGCTGTCGCCCAGATTTATCTCAACGTGGTTAACGGGGTCGGAGGAGGAGGAAAGCGAAAAGGTCAGGGTAAGGACCCACGGTGTATTTTTCGGGATTACCTTTCCTTCGCTGAGGATGGAAACGTCAATAACACTGAGCGCGAACAGGAACATATACGTTTATTCTACACCCGTTATATACCCACGCTGAGAAGTAAGGCGTCCCACGTCAGGTGTGATACCCATACGGGAGTTAAATCCCTGTAGTACAGGTAAAGGAAACCCCAGAAGAGGCCGGCGAAGAGGGAGGCGAGGGTGAGCGCCCAGTTGCCGGAGAGGACGTGGGCGAGGACGTAGAGGAAGACGGCCACGAGATAACCGGGGAGTTTACCCAACACGGGGATCAAATTGCGCTGTACGGTCCCTCTCCAGAAGAACTCCTCTGCCGTTGATACGGTGAAGACGACGGGAACGTAAACGTAGTTGGGTGCGAGGGACCTCAGGGCCTTCGTGCTTTCAACGTAGGCACTTAGATAGGGGAAATGGTGACTCACGATATAAGAGGAGACCCACGTTAAGGTGAACAGGAGGATGCCCCAGAGTACACCGTAAATCATGTCGGAGAACTTCGGTCTTATCACGGAAGGGACACCGTGGAGGAGGGAGAAACCAATCATGACCAGAGCCGTGCCGAGGATGGCGTACCAGAAGTTGAAGGGACCCCGGAAAGAAAACGCCCATAGGAGTGAGACGACCACCACCTCCACGGTCAGGGGCAAAGTTCGTGATTTAACTTCCATACGTCTCCTTTAGATCTTCCACTATCGTGGATAGGGGTTTCAGCGGTGGCGCGTGGGGGCCAGGCTTACTCACGTACGTAAAATCAAAGAACTTTAAAGCACCCCTCTGTTGGGGGGAACGGAGTTCACCGTAAAAGTCCGCCGTTATGAGTCCAACCAACACCTTCCTCTTAGGGCTGTATTCTATGCCGTACTTCTCTACCAGTGTAGGACAGTGTTGGGACACCTCAACCAGGAGTTTCCATCTGTACGTCAACGATGAATTCAAGAAGTTATCGTAAAATAAAGTGGAGCGGAGGGGAGTCGAACCCCCGACCCCCTGGTTGCAAACCAGGTGCTCTCCCACCTGAGCTACCGCCCCGAAGGAATGAATTCTAAAGCCGTCTAACGGGCGTAGTTGAGGCCTATGTACGTGCTTAGAGGGAGCTCCGGATGGGCGCCAACCAGAATATCGGAGGATATACCTCCCGTCTGGAGGGTGAAACCGAAGTAGAAGGCGGGGAACTCGCCGTCGTACCTCATGCTTCCGCGTAGGGTGAGGATCTCGTAAACCACCCAGCTTCCCCCTATGCCGAAGTTCAGCTCGGAGTACTGATCCCTGTAGAGTCCTATGGCCGTGCGTATGGTGGACCTGGGCAGGAAGGATATGTACCCACCGAGAAGGGTGGGCAGGGGAGTCCCTCCGAGCTCTGGAACGTTCACGTTGCGGGCGAAGAGACCCACGTTCCACCTGTCGTAAACCTTAAAGGCCGACGAGAGGTGAACCCCGAAGGACTGAAGCCCCGGTACGTCCGGGCGAGGTGTACTCAGCTGGTAGTAGGAGAAGGAAGCCCCAAGGCGGAAACCCTTAAACACGTCGTGGGCGTACCCGGCGGACACGCTTACCTCGCTCGCCGTACCGTTGAACTCACCCTCCAGCTGAGCGAACCTCCCCTCCAAAGCGAGGGCAAACCCTCTGAAGCCAACGCCCACGAAGGCGTCGTTGAATATACGGAAGGACTGGCTATAAGCGGCGGATACGGACAGAGCGTTGGGGTTGGATGCCGGGTCAAAGGATACCCTCAGGGGGGTAGCATCCGGCATCATCCATAGACCCGTAAGGTGGGGGCCCCCCGCGACGAGGAGCCCCATCACAGCGTTAAACAACATCAATCGTGTTCCTCCTCCGGGTTATGTTCAATCACGTACTCACCTTCCTCCAGACCCTTCTTGTGGCGTAGCCTTTTGAGGATCTTGGGGAGGTTGGTGTACTCCATGCTCTCCTCCGGGAGACGGTGAGGCTCAAATATACCGTGCCTCCTCATAACGTTAGCCAGGTGGTTGGCCTCCTCGCGAGCGTAATCAAAGGCCGGGTCGTCAAACATGTCCCTCGGCCCTATGAGCTTGCCGTTGGCCAGCTGGAAGCCGGCGGCTATGACCCTCGGGGGACCGTCAAACCGGGAGGGGTTGGCGTGATGGAAAGGTACGGGCATGAGGGGACCCATGTGGCTACCCCTCATCCACCCCTCAACGAAGAAGGGACGGGCGAAAGGCTCTAAGATCTCACCCACGGCGGGGAAACCGCTCTGCGCTCTGACTATGAGGACGGGGTCGTCCTTACCTACGTACTTCCCGGCTATAAGGGAGAGCTTCTGGGTGGAGGCCACGGCACCTATCTCACCGTCCTTGCGGCGATAAACCGCCTTTATGGTGTACCTCTCTATGCCACTGATGAGGGCGAGGAGGTCGTACATCTCCTCGGGACAGTCCACGGCGTACTCTTCACCGGTCTTCACGTCCAAGACGATGAAACGGAAGCCCTCGTGCATTGAGGGGTCTATGACCAGACCGGCCGTATTCTGGGGGTTGGCAAACATCTCGTACAGAGGGAGGTTCCACGCTGAAGGGGAGGTCTTGTCCGCCATGAAGATGACGATCGGCTCAGAGGGTCTCTCCACGAACTCCATCTCGGCCACGCCGGGCCCCATACCCTTAACGTTCCCGCTGAAGGTATCCGAAAGGAGGTCCTGACCTGCACCGTACAGCTTCAACTCCTTTGCCTTTTCGGTCGCCCTTAGAAATGCGTCCCAGGCCAGTTTGTGTATCTCCTCGTTATCCACCCCTCTGGTATGGGTCATCACTAAGTTTATATCGTCTCCCACGCGCAGTACGGCGTAATCTATGATGAGACCGGAGGTCTTAGCCTCCTCAAGGACCTGGGATGCAGCATCCATGAGGGCCGGATGGGTGCTGGAATGTCCAACGTAACCGCCGACGTCGGCCTTTATCACTGAAAGCGTTACCTTCATAAGGAGGTATTTTAAAGGGGGGAAACAGAGGCGCTTTTAAATTCCGGCACATCCGGATGCTATGCGGATGAGCAATGCAAGATCGGATCAAAATACGGCACCGTGTCCGATTCAATGGGGTACAGACGGAGCGCCCTATCCACATATTGCCCGTGTATAATAACGGCTATGATAAAGGTTGACAACGGGACGAACTGGGCTTTGATCCTCGGAGCATCTTCCGGTTTTGGTGCGGCAACGGCCAGGAAGCTCGCCGAGGCCGGTCTGAACGTATTCGGTGTCCATCTGGACAGAAGGGCCGCCATGCCTAAGGTTGAGGCTCTGATAGAGGAACTGAGGTCAAAGGGGGTAAAGGTCAGGTACTTCAACACGAACGCTGCCGACGACAAAAAGAGGGCGAAGGTGATAGAGGAGATAAAGGAGATAACGGGAAAGGAGGGGGGAAAGATAAAGGTTATGATGCACTCCCTCGCCTTCGGTACCCTGAAACCCTACATAGGGGAAAGTCCGGAGGAGGACGTTACGCGCCAGAACATAGAGATGACGCTGGACATAATGGGTAACTCCCTCGTCTATTGGGTGAGGGACGTTTACAGGGCGGGGCTGTTCCACGAGGACGCCCGTGTATTCGCCATGACCAGTGCCGGATCCCACAGGGTGTACCCGGCGTACGGTCCGGTGTCCGCCGCCAAGGCCGTCCTTGAGGCTCACGTACGCCAGCTGGCCTTTGAGCTGGGAAGTAAGGGCATAAGGGTGAACGCCATACAGGCCGGCGTAACGGATACGCCCGCCCTCAGGAAGATACCCGGCCACGAGAAGATGCTGGAGTGGGCGAAGAGCGTCAACCCTTCCGGAAGGCTTACCACGACGGAAGACGTGGCAAACGTTATAGCTCTCCTCTCCCGTCCGGAGGCCTACTGGATAAACGGAGCCGTCATAAGGGTGGACGGTGGGGAGGATCTGGTGTAGGTGACTGAGGCGTTGGGGGTTCGGTAAGAGGTTGTTCGGTATTGCGTCCATGGGTGATGTCCCGCATCCGGGTATTCAGTGAATGGGATGATACAAGCAGTAGGACGGAAATGCTTCTTGCTGATAAAATATCTGTGTGGTTTCTCAGATGGAGGTATCCCGGGATGGGTAAGATGTGTACCTTCGGTGAATTGTCATCCTTCTATCAACGCAATACCTCGTATGGCGTATTAAAATGTCTGAAGGTTTCAAATTTTGGAAATGCCCCGTATTCGGAGTCTCCATCCTTTCGGGGAACCGGTGCGATGACGGATCCACATATTCCCGCCAATACGCTAATCCCGCATCACGATTTCATATCCACCGGTCCTTCTATTCACTGGATACCAAAGTATTTCACGTTCTGGGAAAGGATCCTATCGGTCCGAATGTCGGTTGATCGCCCCCATACGTTCCGTGTTCAAAGAGAATGGCCGCCAATACGGGGAGATAGTACTACGGCTCAACCACTCCGAGATAAGGATACACCCCCACACCCTGCCCGTCCTCGCCGAACAATTCGTACTTCTTCAGGCCAGCCGCCCCGATCATGGCGGCGTTGTCCGTGCAGTACTTCGGATCGGAGAACAGTACCCTATCTCCGAAACGCTCAGTAAAAATCTCCCTCAAACGGCTGTTCAGGGCCACACCGCCCACCACGGCAAGCCTCGGGGGATCAAGTTCCCTTACCGCCCTTTCAACCACCTCCAGAAGATGGGAGACTATGGCCTCCTGATAGGATGCTGCTATGTGGTGCAGATTTTCTTTTACGAAATCCTCTCCCTTTTGCCGTACGTAGTGGAGCAGGGCGGTTTTAAGGCCGCTAAAGCTGAAGTAGTAGCCTCGCCTCTTAATCTTCGGTTTGGGAAAGCGGTGAAACTCCCTGTTCCCCTCACGGGCGAGGCGGTCTATCTTGGGTCCGGCCGGATAACCGAGACCGAGGGTCCTTCCCCCCTTGTCAAAGGCCTCGCCGGCGGCGTCGTCCAGAGTATGGCCGAGGAGACGGAAGGAGTACCAGTCCTCCACCCAGACGAGTTCCGTATGTCCACCGGAGACTATCAGGGTGAGGAACGGGGGGCGGAGGTCGGGATCCGTAAGGTACGCCGAGTATACGTGACCTATGAGGTGGTTGACCCCGACGAACGGCCTTCCGACGGCGAGGGCGACCGTTTTGGCAAACTGAACGCCCACTATCAGGGATGCGGCCAGTCCGGGTCCTTTGGTTGCGGCCACGAGATCCAGACTTTCGGGGCGCACACCGGCATCTTCCAGAGACTTTCTGACGACGTCGTATATGACCTCAACGTGGGCGCGGGCGGCCAGCTCCGGGACTATTCCCCCGAACTCCTCGTGTACGACCTGCGACCTGACGACGAGGGATAGGACATCAAACCTATCCTCCACCATCTCAACGACGGAGGCGGAGGTCTCGTCACATGACGTTTCTATGGCCAGAACCCTCATTCCACGTGCCTACCGTAAAGTCCCCAGAATGCGGCCGTAGATAGGGAGAGGATAGCCGCCCAGAAGAAGGGAGCAGCGTAATGGAGACCGTAGAGGTATCCGGCTATGGGAGGGCCAACTATCCTGCCGAAGGAACTGGCCGACTGGTAGGTCCCCATGACCAGACCCCTCTCCTTTACACCTCTGGAGAGCAGACTGAGGACGGAGGGCTGGGTTATACCCGATGCTATAACGAGGATCACAACGAGGGCACCGAGGGCGTAGAAGCTGGGTGAGAAGGGAACCAGTACGGAGATCACTGTTGAGACGAGTAAACCGATAAGTATCGCCGTTTTCTCGTGTATTACCCTGCTTATCCTGCCCATGTTCCCCTGAACGGCCGCACCGAACAGCCCGGCCACGCCCATCAGGTATCCGACCTCCCTAGCACCGAGACCGAACCTATCCTTTATGAGGAGGGCGAGGATGGCCTCAAAGTTGACCATAATGAGCATACCCACAAAACCCATGAACACCAGAATACGCTTGTCGGCAGGAAGGGAGAGGATACCGATCCTGCGACGGGGTAGGTGGGCCTTAACGTTCCGGACGGTAAAGAGCGCCACGGTGAAGGCTATCAGGGCTATCGCTCCGGAGACGAAGAAAGGCACGAGGAGGCCGAAGTTGGCCGCGAGGCCACCGAGGAATGGGCCGAACACCATGCCACTGCCGAGGGCGGCGCCGTAGAAGCCGAAGTTCCGGGTGACCTTATCCGGAGGGGAAACGGCCCCGATGTAGGCACTGGAGGAGGGAAGGGCGGCGGCGGATATCAGGCCGCCGAGGAACCTTATGAGTATCAGGTACCAGACCGCCGGGATCAGCGGTATCAAAAAGGAAGTGATGGCAAAACCGAGCGTCCCTATAGTTATTCCCCACTTGTATCCGAACCTGTCGGAGAACCTTCCCCACAGGGGTGCGGAGACGAACTGGGCTACGGGATAGGCCGCGAATATTAAACCGATCTGAAAGGGGGTGGCTCCGAGGTTCAACGCCCAGAACGGAAGTATGGGGAAGAGGAGGGAGAAACCCATCATCACGATGAACACCACGACGACCACTGTCAGTATGCCGGCCATAATCCGGGCATTCTAAAGTTGCCCCTTTCGTACTATAACAGACGCGTGTGGGTCGCCTTAACGTGTCCACTGCGCGATGAGGTTTAGTTGTCGGGTTCTAAAATGCAGGAAGGGTACTTTGGAGGACCCCCGTCCGAAAGGCTTGAAAAAGATCAGATTGATTCTCTGATTGAGTTCCCGAAGAGTGTGGGGAACTTCCCCGATATAGCGAGGGAACTGGGTCTCTCTTTCCCCACGGTAAAGGCAAGGTTTCACGCCATACTTAAAACGATGGGTATCGCCCCAGAGGGAGCGGAGCGGACGGAAGTTGCGGATATACTGAATATGCTTGAAAAAGGCGAGATAACCGTGGACGAAGCCGAAAGATCCCTTGAGGGTGCGTAACCCTCAGTCCAGCCACTTTATGGCGCCCTTACCGAGGGCGTACAGATAAGCCACTATCAGGATGAGCAGAAAAATACCTCCCTCCACGGCAGCGATAAGTTTCAGATCCCCCACCTTTACAGCCCACGGAAAGAGTACGGCCGCCTCAACGTCAAATATGAGGAAGATCAGGGCAACCAGAAAGTACTTTATGGCCACCTTACCGTGGGCATTTCCCTTTATCTGGATACCCGATTCGTAAGGGTAGTTCTTCGTCTTACTCGGACGACGTGGCCCCAGCACGAGGGACACGAGGATGCCACCGTAGGCGACCAGAAGACCTACAACGAGCATTATACCGAGCTTCCAGAGTTCGCTCATGGAGGGTATTCTAAAGGGGTAAACGTTTCCCATCATGTAATCTATGGAAAGGCAACCGGTGGCATCTGATCCGCGGGTTCTCGCTTAAAATAGCCACCGTGTCCCGTGAGATAACCCGTATCCTCGTGGCCAACCGGGGGGAGATAGCCGTACGCATCATATACGCTGCGAGGGAACTCGGTATAGAGACCATCGCCATATACAGCGAGGCGGACGAGAATAGCCTCCACGTTCAACTGGCCGACTACGCCGTCCGTATAGGGGGACCTTCCCCGCAGGAGAGCTATTTGAACATTCCCAACATAATAGCAGCAGCAGAGGCGTGGGGGGCCGACGCCGTACACCCCGGCTACGGCTTTCTGGCCGAAAACCCCTCCTTCGCCCGGATAGTGGAGTCCCACGACCTCATCTTCATAGGACCGAAGGCCGAGCATATTGAGATGATGGGGGATAAGGTGGAGGCCAAGCGGGTAGCCCGGAGGGCGGGAGTACCCCTGGTCCCCGGTACGGACAGCCCCATAGAGAGCGTTGAGGAGGCCAAAAGGATAGCCGCTGAGATAGGGTACCCCGTACTCCTGAAGGCAGCCGCCGGAGGAGGTGGCAGGGGTATGAGGGTGGTGGAGAGCGAGAGGGAGATGGAGAACCGTTTCCTTTCGGCATCCGCGGAGGCCGAGGCGGCCTTTGGGGACGGTCGCCTCTACCTTGAGAAGTTCATAATGAAGCCCAAGCACATAGAGGTTCAGGTCTTCGGGGACGAGTACGGCAACGCCACCCACCTCTACGAGAGGGAATGCTCCCTTCAGAGGAGACACCAGAAGATACTTGAGGAGGCCCCCAGCCCTTCAATAGACGATAACAAACGTAGAGAGGTCATAGATTACGCCCTCAGGCTCGTCAGGGAGATAGGGTACGTAAACGCCGGTACGGTGGAGTTCCTTTACGACGAGGACGGAAACTTCTACTTCATAGAGATGAACACGCGGGTGCAGGTGGAACACCCGGTTACGGAGATGATAACGGGCGTAGACATAATAAAGTCCCAGATACTGGTGGCCATGGGGGAGAGGCTGCCTTTCAACGGGGACGACATACCCATAAGGGGGCATTCCATAGAGGCCCGCATAAACGCCGAGGACCCCGAAAACAACTTCTCTCCGTCGCCGGGAAAGATAGAACTCCTTCACAAACCGGGAGGTTTCGGCGTAAGGGTGGACTCACACGTGTACCAGGGGTACGTCATACCCCCCTACTACGACTCCATGGTGGCGAAGCTGATATCGTGGGGGAACAGCCGTAGCGAGGCCATAGAGCGGATGAAGAGGGCGTTAGACGAGTTCGTCCTTGAGGGAATAAAGACGACCATCCCCCTCCACCTTCGCATACTTGAACGTAAGGAGTTCCTTGAGGGGAAGTTCTATACGAACTCTCTGGAGAAATGGCTCTGATACTCTCGTGGATAGAGGCCGTCGGTGAGTTCGCCCTCCTCATATGGAACACCCTGAAGGCCGTAAAGGAGATCCACAGGAGTTTCGGTGAAATTGTCAGACAGATCGCCGCCATAGGTTACGGTTCCCTTACGATAGTTATGGGAAGCGCCACGTTCGTGGGTCTGGTCTCAGGTGTACTCATCTCCTATCAGATAAAGGACTTCGTACCAGCCGACATCATAGGCCTCGGCATATGGAAGGGCGTCTCAACCGAACTGGCCCCCGTACTCACGGCCCTCGTCGTGGCCGGAAGGGTGGGGGGTGGTCTGGCCTCCGAGATAGGCACCATGAGGGTAACCGAGCAGATAGACGCCCTTGAGGTCATGGGTATAAACCCCTACCGGTTCATAGTCCTCCCCCGTATAGTGGCGGGAACGATCTCAATACCCCTGCTCACCATAGTCGCCACCTTCATAGCCGTTCTGGCCGCTCTCTTCCTGACCGTGTACGTTTACTCTCTGCCCGCGAACCCCCTGATCAACGGGATAAAGGGGAGCTTCGTACCCAGAGACCTCGTAGTAGGGGGAACCAAGTCCTTCGTCTTCGGAGTGATCATATCCCTCGTGAGCTGCTACTTCGGGTATTATACCCGAGGGGGAGCGGTGGGCGTGGGAAGGTCGGCCATGAACGCCGTGGTCGCTTCGGCCATCCTGATACTCGCGGCCGACTTCCTCATATCCATGTACTTCTACTCCTGACGGGTTATCTCTCCGCCCTATAATAACGGTGTCATGTTTACGGTGCTGATAGGCGGATGGGTTCTGGTCAACGGTGAAGGCGTGGATGCCGGAACTCTGAGATCGTACGGTGTACGAGTGTACGAATACGTTCCGGGTTACGGGTACATAGCAGACGTCCCGGAGGGCCTCAAACTCCGTGGGGCGAACGTGCGTCCCGTTCCGGAGAACCTGAAGGTGAGCGAGCTCCTGTACCAGGGGAAGATAGAGGATGCCGTGTACAACGGTAAGGTCCGTCTGATAGTATCCGGTTATCCGGGAGAGGACGAGGGGGATCTGTTCAACGCCATATCTTCCTTCGGCCTGACACCTGAGAGGTTCCCATCGTCCCACATGCCGCGCTTTAAAGTCTCCGTTCCTCCGGGTGACGCCCTCTACGTGGCCCGCCGTCTGGCCTCCATGGACGCAGTATCTAAGGTAGAACCGGACCTGAGAAAGTACCTCTGGAACAACAACACCCGATGGTACATACAGACCCGCGTTGAAGGGGATTCTCTCGTATGGGCGCACGGTATAAACGGTGAGGGTGAAATCGGTGGTGTTATGGATACAGGCCTGGACTACTACTCCTGCTTCTTCAGGGATACTACTGTGATAACCCCCGGACCCACCCACAGGAAGGTTCTGGATTACATGGTGTTATCCAGCTATGCCGACGATTTCGCATCGTGCAGCTATTCCCACGGAACGCACGTGAGCGGCACTTTCCTCGGTAATCCTGATTCTGCAAGTGCCATCTTCTACAACTACAAGGGTATGGCCTACGGTGCCAAAATCGTATTCGGAGATGCCGGAGGGCCCTCCTGTGGTAGCTGCGGTAGTGTATGTTACAGCTCGTCTATATACGATATCCTGACCGACTTCTACACCCGTGGGGCGAGGGTGATAAACTTCTCCTGGGGTTCCTCCTTCAACACCTACAGTTCCTCAGCCCGTGACGTAGACGCCTTTATGTGGGACAATCCCGATGCTCTCGTCTCTATTTCTTCCGGCAACAGCAGTTCCTCCGGTGCGTCTGAGGACGGTACTGTGGGGTCTCCTGCTACGGCCAAGAACGCCCTTACGGTGGGAGCAACGGGTGCCTTTGACGAGTTCACCAAACCCCACGAGCGTCGCGCCTACTACTCGTCGCAGGGTCCCACATACGACGGCAGAATCAAACCTGAGATCCTGACCCCCGGAGGAGACTACAACTACTCACCCTCCTTCATAGCGTCCGCCCGGAACCGTACGGACAGGACCTACTCCTGCTCCGTGGTAAGTAGCGGTTTTCAGGGTACGTCTATGGCCGCTCCTGCGGCAGCCGGTGCCGCCCTCCTCGTACGCCAGTACTTCCGTGAGGGGTGGTATCCGAGCGGTACGAAGGACACGGCCAACGGCTTCATCCCGCAGGGTTCCCTGCTTAAGGCCATGCTCATAGCCTCCGCCCAGCCTCTGGAGTACGAACCAGTGCCACCGAACAGCGAGATAGGGTTCGGAGGTATAAACCTGAGCCGGGCGCTCTACTTCGCCGACATGCCTCCGGAGTACCGCCATCGTCTGTTCGTGGTGGACGACAGCATAGGCATATCCGCTGGTGATACGGCAGTTTACGACGTCACCGTTGGCTGTAACACGTCCATGTACACGGACTACGTTAAGATAGTTCTGGTGTGGACGGACGCACCCGGCACCTACCTCCAGAACGACCTTGACCTGATAGTTGAGGGGGCGGACGGGAACGTGTACCACGGTAACGTCTTCAACGACGGCGTTTCGGTACCCAACCCCAGCGGCAGGGATTACCTGAACCCCGTTGAGGTCGTGTACGTCGCTCCCGCGAAGCGGGGCACCTGGAGGGTGAAGGTCTACGGCAGGGCGCTTAACAACCCCAAACCCGGTGGAGTTCAGCCCTACAGCCTCGTCGTGGTGGATGCGGGGCCGTGCGGTAACGACGAGGGGCTATCCGTTAAGGAGACTCCGAGGTCAAGGGTGAACCATCTCCCTTATACCGTATCGGGAAGAAGCGTACGGTTTGCAAAGGATGCCAAGGTTTACGCGGTTGACGGCCGCCTGATAGGGAGATTTACCTCCGGCCAGAGGGTTACCCTCGGAAGGGGAGTGTACTTCGTCGTCAGCGGAGACCGGAGCTACAGGATCACGATCCGCTGATACCTGACGCATAACCGTCTTAAAGGGGGGCGATCGCCCCCCCTTTTTCTTCTTTAGAATGGGAACAGGCGGGGGTCTAATCCATGGTGACGTTTGAAGAGGTTTACCGGAGACATTATGGGGACGTGTTCCGGTTCGTGTACTCAAAGGTCAGAGATTACAACGACGCCCTTGACCTCACGTCGGAGGTCTTCCTGAAGGCCCTGAAGGGTTTCAAAGGATTCAGGGGACTGTCCTCGGTTAAAACGTGGCTCTTCAGCATAGCCGTAAACGTCGTTAAGGATTACTGGGCATACAGGAACCGCCACCTTCCCCTACTGCCGGCGCCGTACTCGGACGAGGCCGACGATCTGGACAACCCCCTGCTCGCCAGCGAGGGCGAGTACGACGATGACGAAGAGGAGACTCCTGACTTCGCCGTACCTCTAAGCGCCTTCAAGAGGGCCTACTACTCCCTGCCCGAACCTTACAGGGAAGTACTATACCTCTTCTACGTTGAGAAGATGACCTACAGGGAGATAGCCGAGGCTCTCGGCGTGAGTATGGGGACGGTGAAGTCCCGGCTCAACAGGGCGAAGGGGAAACTTAAAAGGCTTGTAAAGGAGGAGAAAAATGACCCATAGGGAGATAAAGGAGCTTATACCGCTTCTAGCCATAGGGAGGTTAGAAGGGGAGGAGAAGAGGGAGGTGATGGATCACCTCCGGACGTGTGAGGAGTGCCGCAGGATCTACGAGAACGAAAGGAATCTCCTTGCCCTGATGGAGGGTACGGCCTCCGAGGTAATCCCTCCGCCCCTGCCCACCGTAAGGCGTAGAGGTTTCAGTGGACGCGTCCTCACCCTTGCCCTATCCGGTATCGCCGTTGCCACCCTTCTCGTCGTGCTTTTCCTCGTAAAGGGGTACTTCGGTGAAACGGAAGAAGGTACTAAGGCACCCGTACCGGTGGAGATAGTGGGGCTTGATGACCTCTGGGGTGGTTACGTCCTCGTTCAGGGCGATGGCGAGATATCGGTTAACGTGGCCATAGACGGTAAGGTGGTCGCTACGGAGAAGGGGAAAGATTACGTGTATCTGGAACCGGACGTGGAAAGGGGAGAGCATTACGTTAAGGTCACGGTGATCTACCACGGTGATACGGTTGAGGTGGACCGGGTGGTCCTTTACGACCCCGAGACCTACGCCATGGCTACAGGTGGAGAATGACCCTTGAGATGGTGAAGTAGAGGGTGAGGGTGAGGGCATCGTTGAGGGTGGCGTTCAGGGGCGCCGATATGCTGGCAGGGTCTATACCCAACCTCTTTGCTATGAGGGGCAGGAAGAAACCGATCGTATTGGCCACGAGGACGGCCACTACCATGGTGAGGGCGACGACGGCGGTTATGACCGGGTCGCGGGTACGAAAGAAGGCGCTCCCCCCTGCTATGAGGGATAGGGGGAGGGCCAGACCGAGCAGGACCCCCACCATCTCCTTCATCCACAGTTTCATAACTTCCCTGACGTTCAGGGTGATCTCTCCCGTAGCGAGGGCCCGTATGACGAAACTCGCACACTGGGAACCCGTATTACCGGCCGTTCCGTTCAGGATAGGTATGAAGGCTGCGAGTATAACCGCTTCCTTCAGGACGTCGGAGTACGCGCCGATTATGAGGGAGGATACGTTCGCAAGAAGGGCCAGACCCGCCAGCCAGGGCAGACGCTTCTTCACCCTCTCCCATACGGGAAGGAGGAAGTAGTTGTCCTCCGGATCGCTTACAGCGGCGAACTTCAAGAAGTCCTCCGTACTCTCCTCAACTATCACGTCCACCACGTCGTCTATGGTTATCACACCTAACATGCGGTTGGCGTTGTCCACCACGGGTATGGCCAGGAGGTCGTAATCGGCCATTATCCTGGCAGCCTTCCAGGCCGGGTCGTAAGCGGACACGAAGGGGACCTTCTCCGCGAGCTTCCCTATGGGAACGTCCTCGTCGGACTTCACTAGGCGGGTCAACTTCACCTGCCCCCTGAGGCGGTGGGCGTCGTCCACGGCGTATATAGTCAGGAGGACCTCGTCCGGGTAATCGCTCTTTCGCAACTCCTCCAGAGCCTTTTTAACCGGTATGTTCCGGTTCAGGGCCACGAACTCCGTGTTCATGAGACGGCCGCACGAGTCTTCGGGGTAGTTGAGGAGGGTGAGGGCCACCTCCCTCTCCTCGGGAGGCAGGAGCGAGAGGATCTTCCGCACAAGATCCGGAGGAAGTTCTTCAAAGAGGGCGGTGCGGTCGTCGTCGTCCATCTCCTCAATTATCTCAAGGAGCTGCTTGTCGGAGAATCCCGAGATTATCTTGTCTATGTTGTGGGTATGGAGGTTGGATATCACCTCTGCCGCCTTCTCCGGAGGAAGTAATTTCAGAAGTAAAACGGCCTCGGAGGGTTTAAGTTCGGATATGATATCCTCAATTTCGGCCGGATGTAATTCGGAAAGCAACAACTTCAAAGATTTGAACTCCCGATTCTTAAGGAGTTCTCTTATCTCCGGAAGAAAGGCGAGGGCTATCCTGAGCAACTGCCAATTGTACGGGTGTTAAAACCGGTAGGTTTCGGCACTTGACTCCCGCGTATAATACACTTATAGATGAGGACTGAGGTATCGGTGGATGACCTTCTGGCCAACGCTCAGGTGGAGAAGGCCAAGAGGATAGCGTACGCCAGAGTGAGGGAGGAGTTTAACGAGAAAAACGTCCTTAACCTTTTGAGGGTACTCTCCACGGGCAGGGACGTGAGGGGGATGAAGCGGATACTCAGGAGATGGAAGGAGACCTACGGAGAGTTCCCGGATAGCTTCGCGGAGGTACTGGGCATATACTACATGCTCACTTTACAGACCGATAAGCTCCTCAGCCTTATCCCAAAGATACCCGAACACGTGGCCTTCTGGATCCTGACAACGCTGGGATACACGGAGGAAGCGAAGAAGTACGACATGGGCCAACCCACAAGGAGGGCTACCATAAGCCTGCTTGAAGGGCGCGACTTCGTCCCTCCGGAGGACATACCACCCCTTGAGAGGCTCTTCTTCCTGTTCTTCAACGGCAAGAGGTATCTCGTGGGAGGGGAAATAAACCGCGCCCTTGTCTACCTGAACGAGGTCCTTTCTATGAGCCTGAAGCAGGGAGCGATGGGTATAGCCCTGAACTCCATGATACTCCGGGGGGCGTTCCAGATGCAAGTGTCGGATATAGAGGTAGCCCGGTACGTTTCCCAGAACCTCGGGGATCGCATGGGGTACACGGTGGCTTCAATATACGCCGGATTGGTGG
Source organism: Caldifarciminota bacterium (assembly GCA_015490465.1). Taxonomy (GTDB): domain Bacteria; phylum Hydrothermota; class Hydrothermia; order LBFQ01; family LBFQ01; genus JAADCS01. Next base: position 36,272 of record WFXS01000013.1, on the reverse strand, counting down.
AGGGCTACGTCCCCGAACTGGATATACCGGAGACCTTCCCCATGCTGAGGGTCATGTACGACTACCTCAGGTACGTGGTGCGGAACGAGGGGGTATTCCGTCCGGTTGAGGGATTACGTTCCCTGTACAACATGTGGTGGTACCTTGACAAGATAAAGAAGGACCGGGTGTACATAACCTTTGCCGGACGCCTGCGTGTGATGAAGGGCATGGAGACCCTTAAAGTTCCCCAGAAACACGTTCTCTGCGTGGCCTTCGTGAAGATCGGAGATAAGGAGTTGCTCAACAAGTATGCCCACCTGCTCTTTCCCGAAAGCAAGGCTCCGAAGCGTCGGGCATTGGAAAACCTTTCACGGGCGTCGGACCTGCGTTTCGTACCCTCCGATATGTACATGGCCCTGCGGTTCGGGAACTTCCTGAGGGACGAGGACGAGGAGTGGGCGAAGGTGCTGCGGGAGGAGGCTGCTAAGAGGCTTAAAGCCTGATCCTCTTTCCCCACAGCCATCCCACGTGTACGCCCACGGTCGGGTAGGAGACGTGGGGGGCCTTACTCTCACCGGTTTTTAACGGGACGGTCACCGGTTTTACGGGATAGAGGAAGTCTATTCCCACGTAGACCCTGACGCTCTTTACAAAGGTGAGCCGGATGTTGTAGAATCCGCCCACACCGTAGGTGTAGGCGCCAGTCCTGTACTCGTACTTCTCGGTATAACCGTCCCTGTACACCGTGTACCTGCCGCTGTTCAAAACGCACAGGGGAGAAGCGATCAATCCAAACTCGTGGTTTCCGAGGAGCAGGGATGCCTTACCCCTTACCCAGCTGTCCACGCACGTCCCCGCACTCTGTACGTTGGGGTAAAGGGAGAACTGAAACGTGAACGTTCGGGCCAGCATAAGGCCGGCGTGAAGATCGGCACCGAAGGTAATACTTCCCCGCGGTACAGGTTCCTTTGTTTCCCCTCCGCTCAATCCGAAACCGAGCCATATCCCCCAGATCAGGCTCATGGGTTACCTCCCGCGTTTACTTTAGTACACTTCTCGGAAGAAACGAAGACCGTATCCGTATCCCCACCCACCACTAACAGGTACCTGCCCGGCAGGAGGCTGTCCACGTAAAACGCCCTCACCCTGCCCGTCGCGTAAACGGGTAGACACCTATCCCCCATCTTGACGGCCACGGGTCTTTCCCACGTGAGGACGTCTATTATCGTGGTTCTCCGGGTCTCCATGGAGTCGCAGTCGGGACATCCACCGGAGGTGGAGGGGGTATCCGGAACGACCACCACACCGCACCCCGTGGACGACAACTCCACGTCGGCACGGGCGCACCCGTACCCGGTGGGCAGGTACACCTTCAGGTTCCCGTACCTGCTTCCCGCGTAGTAGGATGTCCTGTAGAAGGTCCTCACGTTCCCCTCGTAAACCGTTTTCCCGTCCCTAATCAACGTGAGAGACGTAATACTCGTGTCCTGCACCTCAACGTAGAGCCGACCCGGCAACAACCTCTCCGTGTACTTCCGCTCTGTACAGGATGGGAGGGTAAGCAACACTACGATAACCGCAAACCTGCGCATTCCCCCGATAATTTTACGGACGATAACCGTACCCTACCGTCCCGTTGCCGATCTCTCTGCAAGGCATACGGCTACCCTCTCCAGCTCCTCCCTCATGGGTAGCCTGTTTATCCACTCTTTCGGTATACCGCGAACGGTGTGGTATATGCCGGCGAGTCCTCCCACGATCGCTCCCACCGTATCCGTATCCCCTCCGAGGTTTACGGCCCGCAGGACCATATCCCGGAAGCTTCCCCCTCGTATAAGGACCCAGAGGGAGGCTTCAAGGGTGTGGACGACGTAACCGCCCGACCGCACGTCTTTTTCCCTGAGGTCCGGTAGCGAACCGTCAAGTATGCGGGAGAAGTGCCTCAGTTCCTCCTCCCCCCTGTAGAAGGCACGTATTTTTTCTGCCACCTTACCGTAAGCCTCATGGGGTGTACTCCCTCCGTAGAGGTACATACCGAACAGGACGTACGTGTGGCATGCTATTACGCTTCGCATGTGGGCGTGCGTGATAGAGGAGTACGCCCGGACGACCTCCTTAACCTCCGTCTCTGGCCTGCCGTACAGGTAGAATATCAGGGGAAGCATCCTCATGAGGGAGCCGTTCCCGTTGTCCCTCTCCCCCCTGCCACCGGCCATGAGGGGCGGTATGCCGGATGCTATCCGTTTTACGGCCTCGTAAGTGGTCCTCCCTACACCCACGGCCTTCCCGTTGGGGGTACACTCCCCCTTCTCCAGCCATCCGACCAGTCGGCGGGCGAGGTCCTCGGGGTCAATCCCCCTTTCACACAGGTTCTGGGCCGTACACAGGACGAGGGCCGTGTCGTCTGACGGCATAACCCTATCCGGCACGTCCGTTATAGGCCTGACCTTCAGGACCCTCCTCGGGATTCCTTCATAGGGAAAACCCAGAACGTCCCCGATAGCGTGGCCCAGAAAACCCCCCAGAACCCTCTCAGGCATGCACGATCATTTCACGACGAAGGCCTTCACCCTGTCTTTACTGACGGCGTAGTATACACCGGGGGATAGGGTAACGTTCACCTTTCCATCGCCACGAGATATAAGACGACCCGATGAGGAGTAAACGGATACCGGAAACCGCCCGTTCACACCGTAAACCACCACATCCCTGCCTTTCACCCTTACCACCACGTCCCTTACGGCCACCTCCGGTTTCTCGCTCAGGTTAAGGGCTGGGTCGTAGGTTAGAGTATGCTGCTCCAGTACCCAGTTCTCCGGGTCCCAGTGAAGGCTGTCGGGCCTGTCGCTGAGCGTTATCCAGAAGTGCTGGACGTCAAGACTGTCCCATATGACGACCGTGGTATCTCCCGACGGCGTAAATACCTTAACCTCTATGGGCATTTTGAAGGTGGGCGCACCGGCAGGTTGTACCTGTTCTACCCGGAGGAGCAATCTCCAGCTTCCACCGTCATCAAACCTATTCCATCGTACGTCGTACACAGGCCATCCCGGTTGATATACCCACTGGTCAAAGAACCACGTCAGGTCTCTGCCCGTGAAGGTCTGGACGTCGTTTACGAAGTCGCTGGTGAGGGCGTAGGAACCACTGTGTCTGCTCCTGTAGTACCTGAGAGCGCCGAAGAAAAGGGAGGTGTCCTTGTCAAGGATATAGCGGAGCATGTGCAATACGGCCGCACCCTTGTTGTACGTGTAGACCGAAAAGGCGTCTCTTATGTCCGGGCCGGGGTTGTAGACGGGTTGGCCGGGGTTGGAGGCGTAGGTGAATATGGCCGAATCCGCCCGCCTGTCGTAATAGCTTCTGTAAGCGCTCCAGCCCCCCGTATGCTCCTGCCAGATTATTTCGTTGTACGTGGCGAACCCCTCGTTAAGCCATATGTCCTTGAAGGTGCCGCACGTCACATCGTTCCCCCACCACTGGTGGGCCAACTCGTGGGCCTCCACCCATCCGGCGTAGTATCCTCCGAAGAAGGAGTTGGTCTGGTCCTCCATCGCCCACCCTCCGGGAAGGACGACGCTCTGTTCGTACTTCTCGTCGGCAAAGGGATAAATGCCGTACCTTATGGAAAAGGCCGTGAGCATCTCCGTGAGGCTGCTTCCCCACGAGTAATCGGGGTCCGAGGCTATCAACCACGCCCTCACGGGCATGGTAATGGAACCGTACGTCCACGTCCACTCGTTGTAAACGAGATCCCTGATGGCGAAGGTTATCAGGTAAGGGGTTATGGGATGACCGTGGGCGTAGTGCCACGTCCTCAGGCTACCGGTCGTCGTGGTATCCTGAAGTACACCGTTGGCCACGACCTCAAGGCTGGTGTCCGTGGTGATGTAGAATTCCACTCCTTCGTCCGCCTTTTCGTAGGGCTGGTCGTAGGAAGGTACCCAGCACCTGAGACCGTAAGGCTCGTTGTCCGCGTACACCCACGAGGATGACCGTATGGATAACCCACCGCCGAAGCTCGTGCATCCGGACGTCGGGGGTGTACCGTGGTAGAAGACGTCCACGTACCCCGTATCTCCGGGGTAGAGGGGGGAGGGAAGGGGAATAACCAGCCTCCGGGCCGAATCCGTACCCACGGTTGAGAAAGGTACGGAAGATCCGTTGTACTTTACGCTGTCCACGGGGTCCCATCCGAAGTAAAGCCGTACGGTGTCAACCGTACTTCTGCCCACGATCTTAACCGTAGTGTGGGCCAGGTGGACGTATCCGCCCCATAGGTCCATCCTGATCGTGTACTTCCGTACGTCGTAGGGTGGGATTTCAACGTCCGGCCAGTCGTAGAGGCCGTATCCGTAAGAACGGAAAGAGCGTTTATGTTCCTTCAGATAGAAAGGCTCCTCCGGTTGCCAGAGGTCTTCCACGGCGAAGGACGTAAGGAAAACCAACATAGGAGTATTTTACGGTGGAAGTCTTAGGGTACTACCACGGTACGGGTCAGAATACGAAGTTAATGCCAGTCTTTTGAAAGTGTACCGGAATGCAGATCTATGCCCTCCTACCTTCTTTCTCTTACGCGTTACACGGTTCATCATGGAACTGGGAAATCTTCTAATATCCCCATAGTCCCTCTATTCATTGAACGCTCTCGGTGTATCACTTTAGTTATCCAATTCTTAACTTTAAGGACATTAACACCAGCAATCGTACATCTGGACAGTTTAAGGTTAAACTTAAACTCAGGACTCTCTACCTGCTATCATCGTGAAGTTCAACGGTAGAATATGAAGGTGTTCGTCGTACTTACTGCTCTTACCATACGGGACGTTCAGTTTACTACGGACCCATCCGGGGATTCCCCATACGTGGGAAGCAGCGTCACCTTAAGGGGAGTCGTTACGGCGGTGCTACCTGATCTGAGGGGCTTCTACATTCAGGACAGCGTGGGAGCGTGGTCCGGTATATTCGTGTACGCCGGCATATCCATGCCCTCCGTAAACCTCTGGGACAGCGTTGAGGTCTCCGGTACGGTTCAGGAGTACAGGAACATGACGGAGATCGTCCTCTCCTCCGTCAGTGTTCTCGGAAGCGGCTCACCCGTACCGCCGATACCCGTGGTTATACCGGAGGTGGCCGAGAGCCTTGAGGGGGTCCTCGTAAGGCTTGAGGGATGGGTAAAGGACGCGTGGGTAAACAGGAGAGGGGAGTACGTGCTTACGTGGAACGGAGCAGACGTTTACGCTTTAAACAGGGAGACACTATCTTATTTCCCCTTCGTTGGCGATACGGTTTACATTACCGGTGTGGTGGATCAGTACAACGACAACTACCGCCTCGTCCCACGGGACGATGGGGATATAACGCCCGTAGCCCTCAGGTACTACACGCCGTTTTTCAACAAATCCACGGACACCACCGTATCGCGGGTGGTGAAGAACTACGGGAACGACACCCTCCGCTTTATCGTCGCCCGTTTCATAGATAAGGCGAGGTACAGCGTGGACGTCTCCATATACAACCTGACATCCCAGACCATAACCGACGCCCTGATAGACGCCCACAACCGCGGGGTGAAGGTGAGGGTAATTTACGAGTCCTCCAACGACAACTCCTACATCAACCAGCTCAGATCGGCCGGTATACCCGTACTCTCCGACGACACCCGCTCGGACTACGGCTACATGCACATGAAGGTGGTCTCAATAGATACGCGGGACGGCGATACGACGAACGACGTCGTACTGGTGGGTTCGTACAACTTCACGGTTTACGCGGATACCCTTCAGGTGAACAACCTGACAGCCATACGGATACCCAACGTCGCCCGTCAGTTTCTGGCGGAGTTTAACGAGATGTGGGGGAGTACGGGAGATACTCCCAACCCCTCCGCAGCGAAGTTCGGGACCCAGAAGACCCACAACACGGACAACTACTTTCCCGCCGAGAGTATAGGCGTGTGGTTCCCACCTGCGGATACGGCCGAGCAGGCCTTTACCCGTTTCATCCTCTCCACGTCAACCCAGATACACTTTGGAATAAACGTCTTCACCCACGACGGCGTGAGGGATGCCTATCGCACCCTGCATAATAGCGGTCGTACGGTCGTCGGACTCTTTGATTACTCCGACTGGAACAGCTCCTATTCCGAGAGCCAGACCATGCGCACGTGGGGGCCTCCTACCTACGTCACCCATTACCTCAACGGTTATACCTTTCACGATAAGTTCGCCATAAGGGACCTCTCGGCCGTGGAGTTCGGTTCGGCCAACTGGAGTTACAACGGCTTTACCCGGAGCGATGAAGTGGTTGTGATAATTTACAGCAGGCACTTCGCGGATCAGTTCTTCCAGTACCTTGCGGCGAGGTGGAGGGAGGCGACCGGTGGCGATATACCCGTGGGCCTTTACGAATCCGGAGACGAAGGAATGAACGGGACGTGTACGGAAACGGAGAGGATATACACACCTGACGGCAGGAGGGTGGAGCGCGTGAGGGGTAGGGGGGTGTACTTCGGAGTATGTGGGTGTAATGTGCGCAAGTTTATAAAGATGTAGTACCTTACACCGTTATAATGTCCCCAATTTATGGAGATACTTCGTGGACTTTACAGAAAAAAGGGAAAATGCTTGCGGGTAATAAGGAGCATAGAGGGAAGTTATAACTACGTCGTCTCCGATATAGCTCTGGCGAGCGGAGTATCAAAGGGATACGTGAGCAGGATATTCAGGGAGTTCTTCTTCGGCAAACCTTCCAAAAAGAGCAACCTACTCTTTGACAGGTGCGTTGAGGCTGCGGGTACTCCCTCGTGGAGGTACGCCCGTGAGCTGTTTAAGCTTTTGCCTGTGCCTTCTGACGCCGAACGTTTGAACAGGTTCTTTGACCTTCCCTATGAGGCCTTACCCCTGAAACACAGGTTGAACCGTGCGCTGTTGGGTTTAAAGATGGGAAAGGTGTCACTGAGCGATGCCCTTGAGATGGCCGAAGACATAAGGCACGTTGCTTTACGGGAGGGGAAGCTACTCTACGTCCCGCTGTCCTCCCTCCTAAAGATGAACGTACTTATGCTTATGGGGAGGCACGAGGAGGTCGTTAAGGTGTACGAAGAGGAGATAAACCCCTACGATTTCGGGAGTCTGAACCCGGTGATACTCGTAAACGCCCTCGGAATACTGTCGTTGTCCGCCCCCAACGCCGGGAATATGGGGGTGGTTAGGAGGCTGGTGAGGGCGGTTAGTAAGAGAAGGTTCGGTAACCCGTACCTTGAGAGGGTCAGGGTAAAGGCTCTGGTCAACGCCCTGATAAACCTCGGATACATGATAGATGCGCACAGGGTGCTACGGAGGACCAGACTTGAATACAACGGAAAGGAAGTCCACAAGGCGATAGTTCTGTCCTCCCTGCTCAGGGCAGAACTACTCCGCCACAACCCCGAGGTTGATAACGACATAGAGAGGTTCTGGATAAGGCACTTCAAGGTGATGCTCAGGATGTGTCTCGGGATGCCCGTTTCGGACGCTGAGTTTGAGGAGACCTATCCGGCGGAGTTCCGGGAGGGTATATTCCTGCAGGCCTATCTGGTGGCCCGGTGTACGTTCGCCGCTTACAGGGGTGAGGATCCCCGGAGTTATCTGATAGATATATCGGAACAACCGACCGACACCATGTACGGGAGGATAGCAAGAGCGGTCCTCACGGATAAGGTTGGGAACCTCAAGGACAACCCCCGGGAGAACGTGGCCAGATTGTGGATAAGGGGAAGGCTTGAGGAGGCCGTCTCAACGGCAAAGGAATACGGTCTGCTCCTACACCTCAACTTTATGGCCGCGGTGTATCCGTACAGGTTCTCCCGTCTTTACGGTTTCAGGGACGTTATAAACGTCCTCAGGTTCTCCCTGCCCCACAGGGTAAAGTTCTACCACAGTAGGAAGGAGGTATGGATTGACGGACGTACCGTCAAGTTCAGGGATGAGAGGAACTACAGGGACGCCGTTGCCCTCCTGACTGAGAACGCCAGCCTTTCCACTTCAACTGTGAGGTACCTCAGGAGGAGGCTCGGAAACGTGTTTCTGGTAAAGGGGAATAGGATTTATCCGAGGGTTGAGGTGGAGTGAGGGACGATTTCAGTAAACAGAGCCGGGTTTTTGGATAATGCCGGGCATAAGTGCGTTAATTTTCCACCCGACCGTGAATACGAAGGGGCATTAAAATTTCGTCTGCATTATGAGAACATACATCTGCACGATTGTTAGTGTCCTACTTACGGGGGCTTTGCTCCTTGGAGGATGTAAGAAGGAGTCCGACAGTGGAGGCCCCACGGGTCCGGAGACACCTCCCCCTCTCGGCGGCAGTCCCACGATCGTATCAAAAACGGCCGTAAACGACGGGCAAGACCTGAGGATAATCTGGAGTTCCGTTGAGAACGCGAAAGGGTACAAGATATATTGCGACGGAAACGAGATAAGGCGGATTATAGATACAACCTACACAATACCGGGTGCCAGCCACGTATGCCAGAGGGTGGAGGTCTCCGCGTACAACGAGGGCGACGAGAAGAGGGTGTCCATAGACCTGACACCCGTTTCCGCCTCCGTATCCGGACTGGTATCCCACGACGGCATATCGGGTTATTCGTGGGTTAAAATGGACTTCTCAGCGGGTGATGTGGTTCTCGTACCGCAGTCATCCGTGGATATTACCGCTCCCAACACGGGATGGTTCGTATTCTACAACAACTACTCCTACGGTACGCCCGAGTTCAGGGACGCAAGCGCGACTTCGGTCGGTCAGGCCAGGATGGAGCTGGCCTTCACACCTAATACGAGCGGTAGCCTGGCCCCTGGGATAGGTAACTATCGCGTCGTTAGACAGGTCGCTTCCGGAGGTTTTTACTTCTTCTGGGCGGATAACACGTCCACCGGCTACGGCTCTATGGACAACAACGACTACTTCGGCGTTGTCAGGGTGCTAAGCATAAGCGGATCGGGTCCTTACACCGCCGACCTTGAGGTTTATATGCAGCTCAACGTCCCCGGCCTGCGCTGGGTGCCGGGGGTAGCGACAAACTCAAAAGGAGGTGGGCTATGATGTTTATTCTACAGCCCTATGGGGGAATGGATTACTTTGCGATGGATCAGTGGAACGAGTACGCACGCTATAAGGATAGCGTGTACAAGGCGGATCAGGTGGAATACACAGTGGATGTGGTCTCCTTCGTCCCCGAGTACGGCGTCGCAGCAGGTGTAGGTGTGGGCGGTTTTCTGTTCCTCGTAGATGCCCGTCCCGTGTTTTTGAACAGGAAGGTGTGGGCCAAATTTCCCGACTACGGGGAAGAGTATACCATGAGTTCTAACCTTTCGGGTGTTATCGCAGGTGCAGTCTTTGGAGTCAGGAAGGAGGTGGGGCCTGTAGAGTTCGCCGCGTACACGAGACTTCTCTACCCCCTGTTAAAGTTGTCGTGGAAAACTTCATATACGGCGTATGGTTTTAACATAACTTTTAACTCCACCATGAGACCCAACAGAACGGTAGGGGGAGGTTTTGCCCTTGAGGTGGCCTACAGGGTACACCCGCTCCTTAGCGTGGGCTTAAACGCCGGATACGACCACATGGTACTCCAGAGGTACAACGGAAGTGTGAAGGCAATCTGGAAAGATCTGGATGGAGGAGCCACATGGGACACCACTTACAACGCCGTACTTACTTTTTCCAGTGAAAGTATGTTTATCTGGCCGACTGAGGATTATCACTGGCCTACCTTCTACTTCAGGGACAACCTCAGCGGCGCGCGTTTGAGGGTCTTCGTAAGGTTGAACGTAGGAGGTGGAAGATGATCTACGTAGGGCCTATCCTATACGGTGGTGTTGCAACCGGTGAGATGTACAGCTGGGATACGACCTCCTCGGATGGGTACGCCCGCATTGACTTAGGCAGGACCTTCGGAGGGGGTTTCAGGGCGTACTACTCATGGCCGTTTGGTCTTCAGACGGGTCTAACACTCCGGTACGATATGATGCTCGTCAGATGGGGTGGTGCAAGCTCGTCCAGCAAGTACTATAGGCATATAGACGTCTCTTCCGTGTTCTTTGAGCCTTTCGCATCTCTGGAGACCGCTCTGGGCAGGGTGATGTTAGAGGCTGCCATCGGCGTACCTGTCGTATATTCCCGCGCTAAGTACGAGTATTACGATTACTACTCCTATCCAAGCCCACACGAGGAGAAAAAGACCTACCAGTTCAGCGCGCCTTTGGTTCTCGGTTTCAATCCCTCCATATCCGTAAAATTCCCCTTTGGAAGGATATCCCCTTACATCTCGCTGAGCTACCCCATGGTCAGCGCTAAAAACTACAAGGGTAAGGATAAAGAAGGCAATGATATTTTTTTGGACAGGGATTTTGATGTCCTTTTAGAATGCTCGGGGGACTGCAAGAAATTTGACCTCTCCGGTCCGCGTTTGGGGTTGGGAGTGGATGTGAGGGTGTGGTGATGAGGTAGAAATGTCGGGTGTTGCCCTTTTGACGTTTGGATACGTTCCGCCGTTGGGGGATGTAGGGTTGGGTGGATGGTTGAGGGTAGGTGGAGGTGGGGGATATGTTTATGAAAGGTTGGAAGGTATTTATAAAACTTCCCTGCCTTACTACGGCTACGCAGATACGGTTGTGGTTTACAGAAGTGGCTACCCTACATTTCAGGGAAGTCTAGGCGTGCAAGTCGGTCCTAAGCTGTTTAACACCATCCGACTCGGTATGTTTTCATCTATAGAGTACGGCTACTCCTTAGTTGGCGATGTGAGGCGTCTGCTTGACTTTGATATATACCCTTTGTCCCTCTTCTGGAGTGCAAGCGCTGGCGGATTCTCCATCGGTATTTATTGGGGATGGATGCTCTGTATAAACGACTTAGCTTCGGGTAGGGAACGCGTCTTCAGCGTATACGGAAAGCTTAAGAGGAAAGGTGTGCTTTCGCTGGCCTTTGAATACATGAGTTGTAGAAGACAGTGGAATTTCCCGATTGAATACGTTTATATCACGGACAACGGTATGAACTTATACATCGCAGTCGTTCCCCAGATATACTGGTATAACACCTATTATAAGTTGGAGAACATAACAATTGAAAGGTTTTACGGGAGGGACGTTCGGGTAAGCGTCGGGGTTATACTTAGCATTACGGATATCGGGATAGGGCGTAAAGCAAAACCGGAGGTTATAAAGGATGAAGGGGAAGATTAAGGCCGCAATTCTTGTCCTGGCCCTTATCTCGGTGGTAGGAGGATGCACGTACAAACACCTTGATAGATACTTAGTGAAGCCGGAACGCCTGAAAAGTGGGAAAGCGGCAGGCATAAAGTTCCACATGTGGGACGGAAGCGTATACGTGGCGGAGAGCATAAAGGTGGAGGGAGATTACATAACTTTTAAGGGAAGCCTTTACTCTCCTTCAAGAAGGCTCGTAGAGAAGGGAAGGTTTAAACTTCACAAGGATAGCATAGCCCTGGTGGAAGTCAACGAGTACTCTTTATCACTTAACAAAGTTCGCACCCTTTTGATAACAGTAGACGTTGTAATGTGTGCTATAAGTTGGACACCTTTGGCATTTGTCACAGTAAAGGCCGCTTTCGGCTCCTGTCCGGTGTATTACACGTATGACGGTCACAGGTGGAACCTTGAGGCGGAGGGCTTCTCCATGTCCATAGCGAAGTCCCTGATGGAAACCGATATTGATATGCTTGAGAGGACACCTCCTGCAGGTACCCTTTCCGTAGTGGCCAAGAACGAAGCCCTTGAGACCCAGTACATAGTGGATCAGAAACTGATACTCGTTGAAAAGGGTGAAGACGAGGAAGTATATACAACACCAGACGAGAGGGCCTTCCTGAGGGTGAAGAACGAGAGGCCAGTGAAGGCGTTTCTGACGGAGGATGGGAACAGGACAGATATGGTAAAGGTAAGGGACGGGTACGAGTACAGGAGCTGGGCGGATTCCAACAACCTCCTAACTCCGGAGACCTTAAGGGTAAGGATAGAGGTTGAGAGGGCTGGAAGGAAGGGTCTCGTGATAACCTACAGGCAAACGCTGATGACGACTTTTCTCCTCTACCAGAGCATAGCCTATATGGGATGGAACTATCCGAAATACCTAAAGATGCTTGAGGAGAAGGGAAAGGGTAGTTTTCGGAAGAGAGGGGTATTTGCAAGGTTTGGAAAGTTGAAGGTGATACTGAACGGTGAGGTTATGGGGGAGATCTCGGAGGTAGGACCCATCGCCCACAACAACGCCGCAGTAGATCTGGGCTATCTAAATGAGGGGGAGTACGAGGTGCTTCTCGTGGGTACGAAAGGCTTCTGGAAGATAGATTACGTGGGGGTTGCGGATGTAGTTGGGGAGGGAAACCCCGTTGTTATATCTCCCTTTGATATGGACGTCAGCGGGATACAGAGGGGAGGGGTTGGTAAGGAGTTTCCGGTTATTCTCCTTCCGGGGGATACGGTGGTCTTCAGATTTGACCTCAGCAGGTACTCTGGCCGTAGTTATCGCCTGTTTCTGGCCTCAACGGGGTACTACTACGAGTGGCAGAGGAAGGAGTGGGTTAAGGAGGAGAACCCCGTAATGCTCGCCCTACTTTACACCCTTCCGGACGTGTACTTCCGCTTGCTAACGCCGAAGTACAAAGAGGTAGAACGCGCCCTTGAGGAGGGCTTCTGGAACAGCAAGTACGAAAGGAAAGGAGGTCTGTGATGAGGGGGCTGCTCGTTTTAGTCGTGTTTTTGAGCGGATGTGCCTCCGTAGTTACTCCCAGAAGGTACCCCTCAACCGACCCCCGCGGCATGCCGGCCGTTATATTTTCCGTGAAGGGTAAGAGAATAGTGGCCGACGAACTCCTCGCCGTTGACAGTCATACGCTGTGGATAATCAAGGAAGGCAGGACGTACTCAATGCCCTTAGAGGAGGTATCAAGCGTAGTTGTTCCCGTATACGACAGGGGGAACGTTTCCACTTTCTGGCTCGTCTTCACCCCCTTAATGATGTCGGCATCCATACTGCACGGCCTTCTGTTGATCCTCACCGTACCGGCAGAATTTCTCGTAGGTTCCATAGGTTGCGGTCTGGATAACGCCTTTTTCAGATACCAGAAGGTCAGGGTAAAGGATTTGAGGAAGAACTTCAAAAAGCTCCGTGCCTACTGCCGCTACCCTCAGGGTATGCCAACCTACTTCTACGTCAAAGGGGATAGTCTGTACGTTTACACGCCTGTGGAGGGAAAACTCAAGTACGAGGTATATTCAGAGGAGGGGTATAAGATAGCCGGGGGATACAAGGAGGCTTCAAGGGGCTTAAACGTTTATCCTCTTATAGAGAAGGGGAAGGTGAAGGTTTATCTGAACGGCCACCCGGTTATGGCGGTTAAGGGGATTACGTCCTCAAGGGAGATAGAAGGTGAAGGCGAAACCTATAACGTTACGGTTCAGGGAGATAGTCTCATCATTACGGTGGATGGCGGTCAGGTGAGGGTGAGGTACTTCATCCTATCCCCCGACGGTACCCTGTTGGACGAGAAGGACCTCGGTACCCTGCAGGAAGGGAAACACACCTACCGCCTGAACCTCAAAACCGGCACCTACATCCTGAAAGTGCGCGTAAACGATGACGTAAGAAAGTTTAAGATAAACGTGGAGGAGGAAGAATGAAAAGGCTCGTAATAGCGCTTTCGGTATTTCTTTCGGGATGTATTTCGGGTGTGGTGTTTATTGATAAACAGGGGTACTACCAGGGCGCGGCAAGCTTCCCCATGTATCCTACGTATACGGACAACTTCGGAAAGGCCGGTGTTAGCGTTGGAGTGGGGGGAGGGTATATGAATATGTACGGTGATTGGCCTTTTACATACTCCTATCAGTACGACGGTTATGCGGTTGTTAATACGTACAGGAAGTTCGGAGACTCCAGAGTCGGATGGGGATTCTCAGGGTATTTCAGGGCTTCACGGAACGTAAGGGTACTTGCAACAAGAGTTGAGGACCCCTATTACTTTCCCTACAGATACGATACGGTTGATGTCCTGTTCCCTTCCCTGACCCTTAACACGTATGTAGATATAAATTCAAAATATATACGCTTTATTCCATTTAATGTTAGTTTGTCGCTATTATCGTACCCGACCGCCTTAGAAATGTTGGACAGTTGGACGGTATTAGAAAGGTATCCGTGGGATATATGCCCCGGACTTTTCAAGAGCTGCTATCTCCTGAAACTTGACGCCACAATTGCCGGCATATCAATAAGGCCCATACCGTACCTGTCTATAAGTGGTGATTTGAGAACGGCATGGTTTGCTTATCTCATCCGTGTTGGATGGGAAGAGTACGTTGATGCTTCCCGATCTATTCCACTTATGACTCTCAACGTGAACTTTAAAGACTTAACGGGGACGTTGGGCGTAATGCACATCAGGTCAAGGGAGTGGGGGAACATAGCCTTTATAGACGCCAGTATATCCTATCGCATACGGCCATGGCGGAGAAAGAAGGTCAAAGTTGAGGAGATAGAGTAAACAAACCGTGGGTTCGTCAGTATGTCTTCTATAAATTCAAAAATTATTGACCCGCCTGTGATAGCCCATTGGGATTAAAATACCTTATGATGTGGATGTGCATCGTGACGGTTCTTGCAGGGTTCGTTGAACCTTACCTGACATCAACGCCCATATTCAAAGTGGATCGTGAGAAACCGAAGGGTTTCAACTTTGAGCATGAAATATTCGTTCAAGGTTCGTTTACAAATGGAAGGTATGCCTATCGTTATGTTATTGACGACTCTGTAAATTCCGGAAGCGGAGAAATAAATAATATTGGAACTCATGTAGGTTATTCGTTTAATATTGAATACAATCTGACACCCGGCTCTATACGTGAGTTCTTCGCACCTATCACGGCACCCGATGTGTTCATCGGTATGGACTGTAATCTCGGAATAGTGGCGAATTATTGTAGCACATGCTATAACAGCTCAAATCTATCAAATTATGCCTTCCTTGATCCTTATGTTATGATCGGTCCGGTTAAGTTAGGTTTCGCATATTATGCGATACCGTTCATAGGGGTAAGAATATACACTAAGGATTACATTTTGTTAATATCAGTTCTAATGTTAAATAGGTACGAGCATGATCTATTTTATATGATAGATCAACTTATATCTGGGCATGACAGATACATAATAATTGACACAAATATATCGTATAAGAAATTTTTTGCGGAGTTCGGAATAAGCAAATTGAACTACTTTAATTACCACGGAGCAGGGTATACAACTAAAAGTACTCTATCCCCTTATATGGGCATATCTTACAGCCTAAAAGGAGGTGGAAAATGAAAAGGAGCATAACCGCAGCGCTTTTGATGGGCCTTGCGCTTGGGCGTCTGGACGCCCAGATCTCCTACTGGTGCAGGAACTACAACGCCGATCCCTTCGGTAGCGGATACGCCGAATCTGCTACCTTAAGTCTTTCGGGGACATCTATCGTGGTAGCCGCTCGCATTGACTCCGCAGGGACGAGTTACCTCGCCCTCCTTGAGATAGACCCGGACGGGAACGTCCTGAGGAGCAACCTCGTTGGCTTCGGTGGAACCGTGGGTCCAAGGCATATCATCACCACACCCGACAGCGCTTACGTGGTCATGGGAGGGATGTTTTACGGCTCTGCTCCTCCCTCTCCGGCACCATCCCACTTCGTGGCGAAGTTTGATCGCAACCTCAACCTCGTATGGTACAGGGTGAGGAGGGTACCCAGATCAAGATGGAACTGTTGCGGGAACTATCTGGGCGCACACCTGCGAAAGGTAGATCTCTGGAACGGGATCTTTATAGTTGCTGGACGGGAGACCAGTTGTGCATGCGATGGTGCGGACGCGAAAGTGGCTTTATACGATCCCTCCGGCAATCTTCTCCGTATAAGGACCTTTCATGGTAATAGCAGTAGTTCCTACCTTAACAGTGGGTTAAGCGACATTGAGATCCTATCCGACAACAAAGTTCTTCTCTTCGGTGGTGGAGGTTGGCCCTCTGATGCGAGACTCAAGGTATTCGCCGTTGATACTCTCCTGAACATTCTCTGGAGCAAAAACGTGAGGATTCCTTCGTACTCAGTGGGATTTGGTTGGGGTGGTGATGCCCGTACTGCACGCATATCTGCAGGATCCATCTTCGTATCTGGAATCGCTAAACCATCTTCCGGTGATTGGGACCTCTACTTTATGAAAATGGACACGAGTGGAAACGGCTCGTGGCTAAAGACGATTCGCACATCGGGGAACGAAGTCGTATACGACCTCCTCTACTACAACGGCCACGTCTACGCCGTGGGCTATACCACCACCTGGGGAGCAGGAGGGGAAGACGGTTTTCTGGTCAAGGCCGACACCAACGGCAACGTCCTATGGCTCAAGACCTACGGTCTTTCGGGAAGGGAAAGGATCTACGGCCTCACCGTCATGCCCGACGGTAACCTCCTCTTAGTAGGCTGGGCGAACGGAAAACCATGGCTCATAAAAGTGGATACGTCCGGAAGCGGATGCTCCAGCTGTATATCCGGTACCTACTACCCATCAACCACATCGCTATCCTTCACAACCGGCACAGGCCATACCCTTACGAGTTACCCGGCCACCGACCTCACAACCCTGCACTTCAGGACGTGGCCCCTGACGTTCAGCAGCATATGTGTTATTGGTGTAGGGGATACCTCCCTCACCGTAGAGGAGAGGATGTGCAGCGTGCCGGACAGCGAAGTTGAAATATACAGCACGGACGGGAGGTTAATTTACAGAGGGTCGTACTCCGGTTTCAGACCGAAGAGGAAGGGGGTGTATATCCTGAAATCGGGAGGGTATATGAGGGCTATTATAAGGTAACGTTCCATTATAATGGCAGCAAAAGGGTCTGCCCGTGTTCATTTGAACGATTCAGAATTATGCTTTTCCATTTATCAGGGTACACCCGGTAATTCACATAGTTTCGTACCGTGCATGGGTAAAAGATGAGGGAGGGGGCGAACGTACATAGACGTACCTGACAGAGGAGGTATGGGCGTTGAAACCCTAAAACTTTCCCGTCCGACTGCTTTAGAATACGCACCCTGCCCCCTGAGAGGGTTTGGGTACGTTGCGACCTGCCTAACGGCCGTATAATTGCAGGTCGCTTTTTTAGTAAAGGAGAAAAAAAGGAGGTAAAGAGCGATGGCAAAGCCCAAGTTTGAGCGTACGAAGCCCCACAAGAACGTGGGTACCATCGGTCACATAGACCACGGTAAGACGACGCTGACGGCCGCCATAACGGCCGTGCTGGCGCAGAAGGGACAGGCGGAGTTCAAGTCCTACGACGAGGTAGCCAAGGCCGACGCCAAGATCGCCCGTAAGGACGAGACCAAGATCCTGACGATCAACGTGGCCCACGTTGAGTACGAGTCCGACAAGTATCACTACGCCCACATAGACTGTCCCGGCCACGCCGACTACATCAAGAACATGATCACCGGTGCCGCCCAGATGGACGGTGCCATACTGGTGGTCTCCGCCGTGGACTCCGTGATGCCCCAGACCCGTGAGCATGTCCTGTTGGCCCGTCAGGTCGGTGTTCCGGCCATAGTCGTCTTCATCAACAAGGTGGACCTCGTGGACGACCCCGATCTCCTTGAGCTGGTGGAGATGGAGGTCAGGGACCTTCTCAACGAGTACGGTTATCCCGGCGACGAGGTACCCGTTATAAAGGGTTCCGCCCTGAGGGCCCTCCAGAATCCCGGCGACTTTGACGACGAGATAGGTGCCGGGGCCATACTGAAGCTCGTTGAGGCCCTTGACGAGTACATCCCCGAACCGAAGAGGGAGATAGACAAGCCCTTCCTCATGGCCGTGGAGGACGTCTTCTCCATCACCGGTCGTGGTACGGTCGTCACCGGCAGGGTGGAGCGTGGCGTTCTGCGTCCCGGTGATGAGGTGGAGATCGTGGGCTTCAGGGAGAGGCCCCTCAAGACCGTGGTCACGTCCATAGAGATGTTCCGTCGTATCCTTGACGAGGCCATCCCCGGAGACAACATCGGCGCCCTGCTCCGTGGTGTGGGCAAGGACGAGGTGGAGAGGGGCATGGTCCTTGCCAAGCCCGGCTCCATCAAGGCCCACAAGAAGTTCAGGGCCGAGGTGTACATCCTCAAGAAGGAAGAGGGCGGTCGTTCCACACCCTTCTTCAACGGCTACAGGCCCCAGTTCTACTTCCGTACCACCGACGTGACCGGCACCATCAAGTTCGCTGAAAAGGACCGTGAGATGGCCATGCCCGGCGACAACGTGACCATGGACGTGGAGCTCATCTACCCCGTGGCCATAGAGAAGGGACTGCGGTTCGCCATCCGTGAGGGTGGCCGTACGGTGGGCGCCGGGGTAATCACCGAGATCCTTGAGTGATGGACAAGATCCGCCTGAAGCTTAAGAGTTTTGACCCGGCCGTCCTTGACAGGACGGCCCGGGAGATCGTTTTTACGGCTAAGGCCACCGGTGCGAGGGTGGCCGGACCCATCCCCCTTCCGACCAAGAAGTCGCTGTTCGCCGTTATACGAGGCCCGCACATTGACAAGAGGGGACAGGAACACTTCTGGCTCAAGAAGCACGCTCGCCTTATAGAGATAAGGGACGCCACCCCGGAGACCATAGAGAAGATATCCCAGATAGACCTCCCTCCGGGCGTGGACATAAAGGTAAAGATAATCACGGAGTAGAGCCATGCTTAAACTGATAGCCAGAAAGGTGGGGATGACGCAGGTGTACGTAAAACCGGAACACGAGCCTTTCGGCATCCCCGTACCCGTCACCGTCCTCCAGATCCCGGAGAACGTCGTCGTTGGCCATAGGACGGCCGAAAAGGACGGGTACAACGCCGTAATAGTCGGCTACGACTTCAAGCCCGTCCACAAGGTCAAAAAGCCCGTACTCGGATTCGTGAAGGGGGCGCTGGGCGATAAAGAAAAGTATCCTACTAAATTTTACGAGTTCAAAACGGACGAACTGGACAAGTATCCGGTAGGCTCCTCCCTCGGAGCCGCCCTGTTTGAAGGCATAGAGGTGGTGGACGTGCAGGGCAAGACCAAGGGCAGGGGCTTCACTGGAGTAATGAAGAGGTGGGACTTTTCGGGAGGCCCAGCCGCCCACGGCTCCAAGTTTCACAGGAGACCGGGATCTATAGGACAGCACACCTTCCCCGGAAGGGTATGGAAAGGTAAGAAGATGGCCGGCCATTACGGGAACGAGACCGTCACCATCCTGAACCTGCAGCTCGTACGGATATACCCTGAGGACAACCTCCTCCTCGTCAAGGGCGGTGTTCCGGGACACAGGGGCGCCTACGTGTTCGTCAGGCCGGCAGTTTACAAGTACGGAGGTGATAAGAGATGAAGGCCCCGATCTACAGCATCACGGGTGAGAAGAAGGGCGAGCGGGACCTCCCGGCAGACTTCCTTGGAATAAAACCCAACAGACACCTTCTATGGGAGGCCGTCAGGGTTTACCTCTACAACCAGAGGCAGGGGACCCATCACGCCAAAACCCGCGGTGAGGTAAAAGGTTCCCGCAGGAAGATCTGGCCCCAGAAACACATGGGTAGGGCCAGGCACGGGGACAGGTACGCCCCCATATTCGTGGGAGGAGGAAAGGCCCACGGCCCCCGTCCGAAGGAGTACTACATAAAGATGCCCAAAAAAGCGAAGAGGCTCGCCCTCCGTATGGCCCTCGCCGACAGGGCGCAGAACGGTCGCATCCTTCTGATTGAAAACATGGCTCTGGATCAACCCAAAACCAAAACCGTCTACAACTTCCTCAAGAGCGTGGGCCTGGTTGGAAAGAACGTCCTCTTCGTACCGAAGGACTACAACCGCGTTTTCTACCTCTCCGCCCGCAACATCCCCGACGTCCACGTCCTGCACGCCGACCAGCTAAACACGTACTTCGTCCTCTGGTCCGACTACGTGGTCGCGGAGGATGGGGCAATAGAAAAGCTGAAGGAGAGGTTATCATGAAACTTTCCCACGAGGAAGTTCTTATAAGACCCGTACTTACGGAGAAAGCTCTGAACCTGCGAGATAAGTACAACAAGTACACCTTCATAGTACATCCCGACGCCAACAAGCACCAGATAAAGGAGGCCGTTGAGAGGATCTTCGGCGTCAAGGTTATAAAGGTCAACACCATGAACTACAAGCCGAAGCCCCGCAGGGATCTCCGTCGCCGCCGTATCGTGGGACGTACGAGTAAGTACAAGAAGGCCATAGTGACCCTCGCTGAGGGCCATAAGATAGACCTGGGGGTGTGATATGCCGATAAAGAAGTACAAACCCTACACTCCCGGCCGCAGATGGATGAGTGTTGTGGACTACTCCGCTTACGTAACCAAGGAGGAGCCGGAGAAGTCCCTGACCAAACCCAAGAAGCAGAAGGCCGGGAGGAACAATCAGGGGAGGATAACCGTACGCCACAGGGGCGGTGGTAACAAGAGGAAGTACCGCATAATAGACTTTGTGCGCCACGACAAGGTCGGTGTCCCGGGAGTCGTTAAGTCCATAGAGTACGACCCCAACAGGACGGCCTTCATAGCCCTCATAGCCTACAGGGACGGGGAGAAGCGGTACATAATAGCGCCCGAGGGCCTGAAGGTGGGGGACGAGGTGGTGGCCGGTCCGGACGCTCCCATAAAGGTGGGTAACGCCCTGCCCCTTGAAAAGATACCGGAGGGAACGCCCATCCACAACCTTGAGATGATACCCGGTAAGGGCGGCCAGCTGGTAAGGGCCGCCGGGACCTACGCCACCATAATGTCAAAGGACGAGAACTGGATATACGTCCAGCTCCCCTCAAAGGAGATCCGGAAGTTCCATCACAACTGTTACGCCACCGTCGGGCAGGTCTCCAACGTGGATCACGAGAACGTCACCCTCGGTAAGGCTGGCAGAAACCGCTGGCTCGGACGCCGTCCCGCCGTCAGGGGCGTCGCCATGAACCCCGTGGATCATCCCCACGGAGGCGGTGAGGGTCGCACCAAAGGTAAGATACCGAAGACGCCCTGGGGTAAGATAGCCCGCGGCGTTAAGACGCGCAGAAAGAGGAAGCCCTCCGACACCTTCATCGTCAAGCGTCGGAGGATAGGATACGGATCAAAGGAGTGAAGATATGGCCAGAAGCCTGAAGAAGGGGCCGTACGTACATCCGAAGCTGCTTAAGAAGGTGCGTAAGGCTCTGGAGAAGGGGGACAAGACCCCCATAAAGACGTGGTCCAGGGCGTCTATGATCCTGCCGGAGTTCATAGGCCTGACCTTCCTCGTCCACAACGGCAAGACCTTCATACCCGTCTACGTCACGCAGGAGATGGTGGGACATCGCCTCGGAGAGTTCGCCCCCACGCGCAAGTTCGGAGGGCATAAGGACAAAGAGGGCAAGAAGGCGGGTAGGAAATGAAGGTTAAACCCTTTGGACAGCTTACGAAGAGGGAGTGGAAGGCCGTGGGTGGGTACTCCACCCTCAGGAGGGCCCGTATTTCCCCCAAGAAGATGAAGCTCATCGCCGACCTCGTAAAGGGAATGAACGTCCAGGAGGCCGACTACGTCCTGCAGTTCACACCTAAGAAGGGCGCCCGTATAATGCGTAAGGTCCTCCGGGCGGCCGTCGCCTCCTACAGGGATAAGTTCGCCCCGGAGAGGAGCGTGGACGACCTCTACCCCCACCTGAGGATCGCCATAGTCAAGGTGGATAGGGGCCCGATGTGGAAGATACCGAAGCCCGCAGTGAAACCCGCCCGCTTTGGAGGCAACGGTATATTCAGGCGCAGGACATCGCATATAACGGTAGTCGTCCTGCCCGATAGCAAAAAGGAGGGTAAGTAATGGGTCAGAAAGCCAATCCTATCGGACTCAGGACGGGGTACTTCAGACCCTGGCAGTCAATCTGGTACGCCGATACAAAGCAGGAGTACGTCCAGAACCTCCTTGAGGACTACCAGATACGTAAGTTCATCGTTGACTATTACAGCCGTCTACCCAACGACCCCCAGATCTCGCGGGTGACCATCAACCGGGTGGGTCTGAACGTCCACGTCACCATACACACCGCCCGTCCGGGTGTGATAATCGGTAAGGGCGGGAAGAACATAGAGGGACTCCGGGAAGCCCTGAACAGGACCTTCGGGGGCCCGGAGAAGAGGATATTCGTTGAGCATCAGGAGATAACCCACCCCGAACTTGATGCCCAGCTCGTGGCGTACAACATAGCCCGCCGCCTTGAGCAGCGTGTTTACCATCGCCGCCTGATGAAGAGGGCGGTCTACTCCGCCATGAGGATGGGCGCCAAAGGGATAAGGGTACAGGTGAAGGGACGTATAGGCGGGGCCGAGATAGCCCGCAAGGAGTGGTACATCAAGGGGAGGGTACCCCTGCAGACCCTCAGGGCCAACATAGACTACGGGTACGATACCGCCTTCACCAAGTGGGGAACCATAGGCGTGAAGGTCTGGATATACAAGGGTGACATACTGAGAGGTAAGAAGGAGGTCAAATCATGATGCAGCCCCGCCGGGTAAAGTGGAGGAAGCAGCACAGGGCCAAACTCAAGGGCGTGGCCACCTCCGGTAACCGCATAGAGTACGGGGAGTACGCCCTCAAGAGTATGGATCGGGGTCGTATATTCGCCCGCCAGATAGAGGCCGCCCGTGTGGCCATAGTCCGCGCCGTCGGCAAGAAGGCCCGCCTATGGATCCGCATCTTCCCCCACAGGCCCTACACCAAGAAGCCCGCAGAGGTCCGTATGGGAGGCGGTAAGGGGGACGTCCACGCATGGTACGCCGTCGTAAAGCCCGGCACCATCCTCTTTGAAGTGGCCGGGGCGAAGGAGGAGGACGCCATTAAAGCCCTTAAAACCGCCGCCTCCAAACTCCCCGTCCGCACCAAGATAGTCTCAACCAAGGAGGTGGGGAGATGAAGCCCACGAAGGCCAAAGACCTAAGGGCTATGAGCGTAGATGAACTTCAGGCGAGGCTCCGGGTACTCCGCGCCCAGCTACGGGACGCCCGCTTCAAGAAGGCCCTCGGACAGCTTGAGGATCGCAACTTAGTAAGGTACTACCGCAGGGAGATAGCGAGAGTACTGACCGTACTCAGAGAGAAGGGGGTAAAGCTATGAGCAATCAGGGACACAGGGGGAGGAGAAAGGTGCTGCGCGGTGTGGTAGTTAGCGATAAGATGAACAAAACCCGCGTGGTGGCCGTTTACCGTATGAAGATGCATCCCAAGTACAGAAAATACATAAAGGTGCGTAAGAAGATCTACGTACACGACGAGAACAACGAGAGCCACGTGGGGGACCTCGTTGAGGTCATGGAGACCCGTCCCCTCTCAAGGCTCAAGAGGTGGAGGCTCGTAAAGATCCTCCGCAAAGCGCCGGTACTTGAGGAGATAGCAAAGGAGGTACTGGGAAATGAGGAATCTTCCTGAGCTTTCCTACGTTACCGTGGCGGACAATACCGGAGCGAAAGAGGCTTTTATAATCAAGGTCCTTAAAGGGAGTGGACGTAGAGGGGGAAGGGTGGCCGCCAACGTGGGCGACGTGGTGGTGGTCTCCATAAAGAGGGCCATACCCAACGCCTCCGCCAAGAAGGGGGAGGTCCACAAGGCCGTAATAGTTCGCACCAAGAAGGAGATCCGCCGCAGGGACGGCTCCTACATCCGCTTCGGTGACAACGCCGTCGTCCTCATAAACCAGGCCGGAGAGCCGAAGGGTACCCGCGTCTTCGGACCCGTGGCCCGTGAACTCCGCGACAAGGGCTTTCTGAAGATAGTATCCCTCGCACCGGAGGTGCTGTGATGGCCTTCAAGATAAAGAGGGGAGACACGGTAATAGTCCTCTCCGGTAAGTGGAAGGGGCATCAGGGCAGAGTAACCAGGCTATTCCCCAGAAAGAACAGGGCGATAGTTGAGGGTGTAAATCTCGTTAAGAGGCACAGGGGAAGGAAGCACGGCAGGGAGGAAGCCCAGATTGAGGAGGTACCGGCCCCGATATACGTCTCCAAGCTCATGCTCGTATGCCCCAAATGTGGCCAGCCCACCCGCGTCGGCTTCCGTTTCCTTGAGGACGGCCGCAAGGTCAGGTACTGTAAGAAGTGTGGGGAGGTGATAGATTGAGGTCCTACCTCCCCCTCAGTTCAGCCTTATAATATCATCCTCACGCGCCCCCATCGTCTAGCCAGGTCCAGGACGCGTGGTTCTCAGCCACGAAACCCGGGTTCAAATCCCGGTGGGGGCGCTTTTTTTAATTGGTACTCCGAGGGGAACTCGCCCCCAAGGGCGTTATGGGTGAGGACTTACGGCCCCTAAGGGTTGGGACGCTCCTCCGCCCTCCCCCTGAGTTGTCTGGCCAGAAACCTCGCAAAAGATAAGACTAAAGGGCAATAAGAAGGTAAGGAGGAAGAAGGGGGAACATGGGGTAGTGTGCAGGTGGTGTGGGTCAAGGGAAGTGGTGAAGAACGGTAAGAAGCCGGATGGGAGGCAGACGTATCTGTGCAAGGAGTGTGGGAGGAGGATCTGAAGTTAGCGTTAAAGATGAGGGCAGAGGGTATGAGTTATAGGGTACATAGTTACGCTCATGATGTTGTTTTCAAGGTTGCGGAGGGCAATAAGGATAAGCATAGACGAGATGTGGTCGGCGATAGTACACGTTAATGAGTTTCTGAAGGTCAGGTTTGTAGCAGTGAAGCGAAAACGGGATAAAGAGAGTCTAAAGGAGGTGATAGACTTTCTTCCCGAAGCCTATGAGTACCATAACGAGGGTCTTCATAACCTCCTTCGTATTCACTATGAGCCAATCACCCTATCAGCGTAATACCAGATTTTCTTGCTCTCCCCCCTCCCTCCCACACATCTCCCTTATCGTTCAGGTTTTAGGATCCCGAACCGAAGGGGGTGGGGGCGCTAATATCGTTTTCCTGTGTCTCAGTACGGGCCAACCTGCTATAGACGCACATCTTCCGGTAAAAAGATGATGTTGTCATAGAGCGGAACGTTGTCGTACTCCTCCACCGGCACCATCTCCGACACCCTTCGCTTGGTACCCTTGAGAACGAACGGGCTGTATCCCCTTTCCAGCAGATACATGTACCCGCCCAGAAAGAGCGGCCCCTTCTCTATTACAAGTATAGGCCTTGACCTCTCAATCGTTCTGACCGTTCCCTTCAGAACCTCGTTCTCCCACCCTTCAACGTCTATCTTCACCATACGAACATTCCCTATCCCCAGATCGTTTAACACGTCGTCCAGTCTCCTGACCCTCACGCGGACCCTCTTTCCATTCCGACCCGTATCCATTAACGTGGTCTCGCTCGCTGGCCTGTTGTCGTTCATGGAGAGATAACGGTACTCCTCCCTGCTCCCCAGCGCTACGTTCAGGGCAATCACGTTTTTTATAGAGTTCATTTTGAGATTCTTCAAAAGAACCCTGTAGGCCAGCGGGTTGGGTTCAAAGGCGAGAACCTTCCCTTCCTCGCCCACTATCCGGGAGGCGTACATACTGAAGAAACCTACGTACGCCCCCACATCCACGAAAACGTCCCCACGTCCCAAAAATCTGTTCAAAACACCAAGCGTTCCCACCTCCTCTCTGCTCAAAAAATACTCCTCTCCTATACCTTCCATCACCATCATCTTCGCCCCGTAGACGTTCCTGAAGGTCATGGGAATTTTCAAATACCTGAGGGCGCTTAGCAGTACTCTCCTGATCCTCCACATGTAAGCCGTTATTTTAAACGGATAAAGGGGGAGCGCTCCACGTAAACGGAACATTTTGCCAGTTTGACGTCGGTAAAGTGGATACGCATAAAGTTCCCTTCCATACACCGAACCGATAGGCACCCTTAGAATAAAGACAGGTCAATGTTTTTGTACCTTTTATCCGCAACCTATCAGGTGGTCAGTACGGGGGACAATGGCTCCCCCGGAACGTTTAGATGGGCCATAGATCAGGCCAACGCATCCCCCGGCCCCGATACGATCACCTTCAACATCCCTGACACCGACCCCGGATACGTATGCTCCTCCGGAAACTGCTGGTGGAGGATAACCCTTACCTCAAAACTTCCGATTATAACCGACCCCGTCCTCATAGACGGGTGGAGCCAGACGGCCAACCGTGGGAACACCAACCTGTGCCATACTTCCTACAGGGCGGCCCCGGATTCGGCCGGGTGGACGGGGGTGCGGAACTCGTACCCTCGTACCGTCGGAACACTCGGAGCCACCTTACCGTACTTCCCCTGCCCCGAAGTTGAGATAGACCTGAACGGGAACTCAAGTATATCTGGAATGCTTGAGATAAACGCGAGCGACGTCCTCGTAAGGGGCATAGCCTTCTTCAACGGAGGAGGAAGCTCCGGGAGTCAGGTGATACGCGTAAAACCGGGAAGCCATAACGTAACCCTGAGGGAACTGTTCGTGGGTCTTCCGGCCGACGGTAGCGAACCGGTGGATTCGTCCCGTTCGGACTGCGTCTTCGTGGACGATGGGACGTCCGGAAAACTCTCCCGTCTGTACGTCGGCTTCTGCGGTTCCCATGGCGTCAAGTTCGGAAACACTTCGGCCACGACATCTTCCGGCTGGGTGATGGACTCCTCAGAAATCTTCGCCAGTGCGTGGTACTTTGATCAGGGGGACAACGTTAACGTCTATTTCAGTAACGTTACCCTGCGGCACAACCTCATCCACTCGTCCAACAACCCCGGAGGGTCCGACATCAGGGTCTTCGGCGCCGGCATAGAGGTACGTTACGACGCCGATACGACCGTTATCACGGAGAATACCGTATACGGTAACGGGACCAAGGGCGTGTTCGTAGACGGGGGGTCCGACTACGTGGAGATATCCTACAACCGCATATACGGAAACGGGTGGAACCTGCCCGGACCGGGTGTGGGTGTGGGCGAAAAGAGGGGTATATCCACGAACGTCCTAATTACCCGGAACTACTTCTCAGATAACGGAGGCCTCGCCATAGATCTGGACTCGTCGGGTGCCTCAGGATCGGCCGGAGACGGAGTAACGTGTAACGACGGCCTGAGACAGACCAACAACCCCAACGTCCTTATAGACTACCCCTATCTGGACTCGGCAAAGCTTTACGTATCTTCAGGAGATACGACCCTCCTCGTATGGGGAAGGGCCTACACGGGAGCGGACAGCGTTGAGGTCTACGTCGTCTCTACGCTTGATAGCGAGAACTGTCCGGGTGAGGTCAACGGCCACGGAGAGGGGGGAACCTTCCTTACGGCGGTCCCGGTGGTACTCAACTCCTTCAACGTATCCCTGAAGGTGGACAGCCTTGGCCCGGACTGGGGGTCGGGGTCCCTCTACCTCACGGCCTTGAGCCGGGATAACCTGTGGAACACGTCCGAATTCTCCGAGAACCTTCCCGTACCCCTGCCGGTGGGTTCATCCGGTGAACTGGTGGTACATGAGAGTGGGGCTATAGATTACACTTACGGCGAAGTGGAGGTGTACGACCCGTCGGGCAGACTCGTATACCGGGGAGACCTGAAAGGGTTTAGAGGAAGTAGGGGCGTCTACTTCGTAGTATCCGGTGGGAAAGTAGTTCGCAAAATAGTCAGGTAGCCCCCGTAAAATGTCCGTGTGCTACTCGGAGCCGCCACGAGCTCCCACCAGATAGAAGGGAACACCTTCAACGACTGGACGTTATGGGAGAGGGAAGGGAAGGCTCCCCCGGTGGGGGAGGCGTGCAACGGCTGGGAGAGGATGGAAGAGGACATAGACCTCCTCCTGAAGATCGGGGCGAACGCCTACCGCTTCAGCCTTGAGTGGAGCAGGATAGAGGTGGAGGACGGGGTATTTAACCTGAAGAATCTCCTCAGATACAGGCGGTTCGTGGACGCCCTTCAGAGGACCGGAATAACACCCATCCTTACCCTTCACCACTTTACGAACCCCGTCTGGTTCTACGAGTCCGGTGGTTGGTTGAGGAAGGATGCCCCTCAGATCTTCGGAAGGTACGCCGACCTCGTCAGCCGTTACTTCTCAGACGTAAAGCTCTGGATAACCGTAAACGAACCCAACGTTTACGCCTACAGGGGCTACGTCGCTGGAGACTGGCCACCCGGCGAAAGGTCCATCTTTAAGGCCATGAAGGTGGTAAGGAACATGCTGCGCGCCCACTCACAGGCCTACGCCGCTATAAAGGCCAACGTGAGGGGGGCTAAGGTCGGTATAGCCCACCACCTGAGGGTTTTTACCCCCGCAGGGACACTCGGAAGGATACCGGCCTACCTGAGGGAGTACCTGTTTAACTTCCTGCCCATATACTCCGAGATATCCGGCAAAATACCACCCCCTGCGGCCTTCATGGAGAACATACACCCCGGAGGGGACTTCATAGGCATAAACTACTACACGCGGGACAGGGTGAGGTTCTCACTCCTTCAGCCCTTCGGTGTGGAGGAGTTTCCGGAAGGTGTGTGGAGGAACTCCCTCGGATGGGAGGTCTTCCCGGAGGGATTGTACATGCTCCTCAAGAAGTACAACTTCAACAGACCGGTCATAATAACCGAAAACGGAATAGCCACGGAGAGCCACGAGGAGAGGGTAAGGTTCATAAGGGAACACCTCAAACAGGTGAGGCGTGCCATGGACGAGGGGGTAGGGGTGGCGGGCTACCTGTACTGGAGTCTCATGGACAACTACGAGTGGCTTGAGGGTTATAAGGCGAAGTTCGGAATATTCACCAGAGACAGAAGAAGTAAGGGCGAGCTCAACCTCAGGGAGATCTGGGACAGGTTAGCATCGGGGATTTGAAAGGATATAAATTGAATCCGGATTCACCCTTAAATTTGATGGATGCTCCGTATTTCAGGCAGAATCGTGCTTCTGATTTTGGGGTTGGTTTCCCTTATTTCCGTCTTCCGTTTCCCATCCTACACCCCGATCCTCCTTGCTTTTCTCTTAGTGTTTATAACCGTAGTATGGGCCATCAAGGCGGCGGTAGAACTCGGTCTGGACAACGTACGGGGACAGTTTTACATGATCATGGCTATCGCCTTTCTGTCTCAGGGGATCGGATTCGCCTTCACGAACATAGGTGACGTAATAACCCTTTCTCTGGGAGGTATAATCACGTACATCCTTGCGAGATTCTTCCTGTTCATCGGCAACGTGAGGTACATAGTTTACTTCCAGTCCCTCGGATACAGGTTGAACTTAACGAGGTTTCTTACTGTCCTCCTCCTGACCTTCCTCCTCATCGGAATGACCGTCCTCGTTCCCAACGTCGTGGATATGTTCAGGACGCTATCCCCGTACGCCCTCTTTATAGCGCTGGACGTGGGTATGGCCTTTATCATATTCTACAACCTCCTTCTCCTGTGGGGAAGCGAGATAGCGAAGAAGTGGGCGATAGGTTCAGTGGCCATAGGTACGTACCTCCTCGGAGACGCCCTTTTCATAGGACGGGCTTCACCTACCTATACGCTTACGCTCTGGACACTGGCGTCCGTTATGATGGGCTTCATAGCGACCCTTGAAGGGTAGAGGTTTCAACTTTAAAATTTTAGGGCGATGAGGGAGGTCGTCGCGGAGTTTAAGGCTTATCTTGTGATGAAGAACAGCTCGGTCAATACGCTTAAGGCGTACGAGCACGACCTCAACCTCTTTGCGGAGTTCCTTGAGAGGAGGGGGTACGACTACCTGAAGGTCGGCCCCAGGGAGTACGACGAGTTCATCGCGGAGTTAATGGATAGGAAACTGTCGCCTGCCACGGTTCAGAGGATCGCGGCGACGGTGAAGTCCTTTTACAAGTTCCTCACCCTGTACGAGCGTCTACCCTACAACCCCCTTGAGGAGGTACCCCTTCCGGCGTACGAGAAACCCCTTCCCAAGGCCCTGTCCTACGAGGAGGTGATGGCCATACTCGGAGCCGTTGAACTCTCCGACGAGCTCAGGATGAGGGACAAGGTCCTGTTGGAACTCCTGTACGCCACGGGTATCCGCATATCCGAGGCCCTCTCCCTTAACGTCTTAGACGTATCTCTGGAGGAGAGGTACCTGAGGGTGGTGGGTAAAGGGAACAAGGAGAGGGTGGTACCTTTCCACGGGCGTATGGCCCGGCTCTTAAACGAGTACCTGAGCGAATCCCATCCGATCTTAAGTAAGGGTAAACCCATGCTCTTTCCCAACGCGAGGGGAGGGAGGCTGAGCCGGGTGGGGGCGTGGAAGATAGTGAAGTTCTACGCGGCGAAGGTAGGCCTCTCCCACAAGGTGCATCCCCACGTCTTCCGCCACACCTTCGCCACCCACATGCTCATAGGTGGGTGCGATATCCGTACCCTTCAGGAACTTCTCGGCCATACGTCCGTCACCACTACGGAGCGGTACCTGAAGACCTTCCTTCCGCAGATATACGAGGTGTACCTGAGCAGCCATCCACTCGCCAGAATTGAAGGTTAGGGTGATAAAGGGATTCGCCAACACCTACATCGTGGAGGATGAGGGGGAGTATATGGTTATAGATCCCGGGAACCCTCCTCCGGAGAATGTGGAGAAGGTGTCGGTCCTCGTCCTGACCCACGGTCACTTTGACCACTACATGCACGCCGAAGACTGGGTGAGGCTATCAGGAAAGGGGGTACTCCTGCATCCGGCCGATCTGCCCATGATGGAGGAGGCGCCGGAGTGGGTCATGAGGTACTTCGGAATACCTGTACCTCCCCCTCCGGAGGTTGAGGGGTACCTGAAGGAGGGGGACACGGTGAAGGTGGGGAGTTTGACATTTACGGTGTGGGAGATCCCCGGCCACTCCCCCGGGAGTATAGCCTTAGTGGGCGAGGGCGTGGTTTTCACCGGAGACCTCATATTTGAGATGGGAGGGGTCGGCCGTACGGACCTGCCCGGCGGGGATGAGGACGCCCTATTCCGTTCTATAAGACGGGTCCTGTCCCTTCCCGAATCCACCTTAGTATATCCGGGTCACGGTAATCCCTTCACCGTGGCGGAGGCGAAGAGATGGTTTCCTGTACAGTCGTAATAAGGGACGACCTGACGACCGACGAGGTCAGGGGTTACGTGGAGCGCATAAGGAGGGTTATGCGCGTTGTGGACGTTGTGGAGGCCGGTCGCTATCCTGAGGTCGGGAGGGAGGCCGACCTCTACGTCGCTATTGGAGGAGACGGAACCTTCCTGTGGGCGATAAGGCTGGCCAACGGCAGGCCGGTCGTGGGTTTCAAGAGGGGAAGGATAGGCTTTCTCGCCACGTTCAAGCTGGGTGAGATGGAGGAGGTTTTGAGTGCCATAAAGAGGGGGGAACTCAAGCCGGAGGAGAGGACACGTCTCCAAGTTGACGGGTACGACGCCCTCAACGACGTCACGGTCAACACGACGGCCGCCCGCATGATAGAGGTGTCCTTCACGGTTGACGGCCAGAGACCCATAACCTTCAGGGGGGACGGCCTGATAGTGGCCACACCGACGGGTTCAACGGCCTACAACCTGGCCGCGGGGGGCCCGATAGTTCTGCCCGACATCCCGGCCTTCATAATAACCCCCCTCGCTCCCCACAGCCTCTCCCTGCGGTCCGTGGTGATCAGCTCCCGGTACGATATACGGGTAAGGGTGAGGTTTAGATACGACAACCTCCCCCTGCTCTCTGCCGATGGCATACCCATACGACACCTGAAGAACGGCGAGGAGATCGTAATAACCAAAGGTAAACCTGCCCTCATGTACACCACACCCGACTTCTTCTCCAACCTCTTTGCCCACCTCACGTATCCCGAAGGCTCTCCTTAACCCTGTCCTTTATCCACGGCAGGATCTCGTCTATCAAAGACGGGCCGTAGTGGGCGAGGGTATCACCTTCAAGTATCACCACCCTGCGTTCCCCCAACCTCTCCTTAAGGAAAGCCCTTATCTTTTCTCCGTCGTACCTCCTTTCGGGTTTCGGTTCGTAGAGGATGAGATCAAAGTCAAGTCTCCGGGTCTCATCGTCGTCCGGCTGAAAGTACGGCTCCTTACGGAAGGCGTAAACGTTCCTGAGGCCCATGAGGTGGAGGGCGTCGGTTATGTAGGAGGGCGCACCGGCGGTTATGGGGCCTCCGAGATCCACTTCGTAGTAAACCTTAAAGGAAAGAGGGTTCTCCGTAAGTTCTATCAGATCGTTCAGGAGCCTGCGGTTCAGCTCCTCGGCCCTGTGAAGGGTGTCGGTCAGGAGGGCGACCTTCCGTACGTTGTCCAGTATCCCGAAAACGGACGTGGGGACCGGTATTATTCCGGCGGGAATACCTCTGTTAAGTATCTCCTCGGCCACACCCCTCTGGGCGCCCGTGGTCAGGAAGACGAGGTCCGGTTCCAGGGCCTCTAACCGATCCCACAGGACCTTCAGGTAGGAGCCGACGCGGGGCATATCTCTGGGGATATCCTTTGGCCTGTTGCAGTAGAGACTTACCCCCACGACCCTGTCTCCGAGGCCGAGGCGAAAGAGGGTATCCGTCACGTTGGGTGCGAGGGAGACTATACGGGTAGGTCTGTCCGGAACCTCAACGTACCTGCCAAGAAACTCGGAGAAGTATCGCATCCGATTGGATTCTAACGGTGTAGCTCATGCCCCCATGGCCGAATACCGGGCAAGCCCCATCCTCCAGAGCAGGCGATTTACGGCGAGGATTATCACGAGCCATCCTCCCATAATGAGGAGACCTCTCACGAGGTCAACCTCCTTTCCGAGAAGCAGGTTAACGGGGAAACTTATCATGTACGGGAAAGGGGTCCAGAGTACGATCTCCCGGACTGTATCCGGGAAGAGCTCAAGGGGGGCGACGTAGCCAGAGAGGAAGAGGAAGACAAGGAAGTGGAGGTCCTCAAAGGCCACTACCCTTTCCACATAGAAGGCGAGCATGGCTATGCTGTACTGGATAAGGAACCTGAGGACGAAGGCAAAATTGGCGGTCAGAAGGAACAGGATAACGTCCCCGATTGAGGGTATCCAGAGGGCATCGGGATAGATGAGGAAGAAGATGAGGATAAGGAGAAGGAGGAAAGGGAAGCGGGAAAATCTCTCGGCTACGTGTGTAGACACGTACCTCCATATAGGGTCCATGGGCTGAAGCAGGTAGTGGGAGAGGTGACCGTAAAGTACGTCCTCCTCAAACTCCCATATCACCCAGACTGCTATCATCTGATGGGTGAGGAAAACGGCGAGGTAGTACCGGGCAAACTCAACGGGAGAGAGGCCATAGTTATGCTGGGACGATGCCGCCATCCATACGGCCATCAGGATGAAGGGCAGGACGCCGGAGAGCATCCACAGGACTATTTCAGCCCTGTACTCTAACATGTAGGCGTAGTAGACCGATATGAGGGTTGAGATCTTTCGGAGGAACTTCAAGATTCACTCTGATAGTTTTCGGCAGGCCTGAAGGTTATGTCCTTTATGTCGTAGGTGGCCCTGCCCTTAGATGCAGAGCGGAGGTTGTCGGCGAGGTCAAAGGTGTTCCTGAGGGGCAGGATCGCCTCTATAACCTGATAACCGAACTCCTCCGTAATGTTCTTTATTTCCCCTCCGAGGGTGCGGAGGGTATCCATTATTCCACCGAGGTACTCCGGAGGGGTCTGGACCATGACCCGTGCGTAAGGCTCAAGGAGGAGAGGCCCCGCCTTATTTAAGGCTTCCGTCAGGGCTTTGAGAGTGGCCGCACGGGCTCCGAGGGGGGTTATCTCCTCCGGATTCTCAACTATCACCCTGACCTTAACGCCCTTCAGGGGATAGCCCATGAGGGGACCGAACTCCATGGCCTCGTAGAACGTACTCCTTATGGCCTCATCAACCGGCCCCATTTCCACCCCTTCAACCTCAAGGACGTTGTCCTCCCTACCCGAAGGTTCAACCACAACCCTGACCCTGCCTTTGTGGATGGTGTCGGCGGTCTCCTGATGGAACTCACCGTACCCCTCCGCCCTACGGGAGATCGTCTCCCGATACGAAACGAAGGGCTTACCCGTATGGACCTCAAGGTTCATATCCTCTTTGAGGCGGCTCACGATTACGTCAAGGTGGAGTTTCCCCATACCGGTGAGGACTATCTGTCCCGTACTCTCGTCTTTCCTGACCTTCAGGGAGGGATCCTCAACCTCAAGGAAGTGAAGGGCCTCCTCAAGGTCCTCGGCGTCCTTAGAGTACTTTGGCTCCACCCTTATGGATACGAGGGGCTGGGGTATATCCATCCTCTCCAATACGACCGGCTCCTCCTTAACCGTAAGAGTGTCTCCGGTCTCTGTCCTGTCCGACAGGCCTACGAGGGCGACTATATCCCCGGCGCGGGCCACCTGCAGCTGCTCCTTACGGTTGGCGAACATCCGGTAAATCCGGGTGGCCCTCATGGTCTCACCCGTGCGGGGGTTGTAAAGCCGGGTCATGAAGGTTATCTCACCGCGGTATACGCGCACGTAGAAGAGCTTCTGCTTCCCCTTAGGGTCAACCTGAACCTTGAACACCTGAGCGACCAGAGGCCCTTCCCCCGTCTTAACCTCCACGATATCGCCGTCCTTCATCCCCGTGACCGGAGGAACGTCCAGAGGGGAGGGCAGGAGGTCCACTATGGCGTCTATGAGGGGCTGAATACCCTTGTTCCTCAGGGCTGACCCTATAAAAACGGGGAATATCTCCTTCCTTATGACGGCCTCGCGGAGGGCCCTCTTCAGGCGGGAAGGCTCCACACGTCCCTTCTCCTCGTACTCCTCAAGGATGGTGGGGTCGTAGTCGGCCAGTTTTATTATTATGTCCTCGTAGTAGGGGAGGATATCCTCCGTCAACTCCAGATCCTCCGTCCTGTACTTCTCACCCGTCTCGTCTATGTCCCAGATGTACTCCTTCAGGTCTATCAGGTGTTTTACACCGACGAACCCGTGTTCCTCCCCTATGGGCAGGGTAATGAGGAGGGGGTCCACGCCGAGGCGTTTTCTCATGCCCTCTATCGTCCTTTCGTGGCTCGCCCCTATGCGATCCATCTTGTTTATGAACACGATACGGGCCACACCGTACTTGTTGGCCTGACGCCATACGGTTTCGCTCTGAGGCTCCACACCCTCTACGGCACTGAAAATGACGACGAGGCCGTCAAGGACCTTGAGGGCCCGCTCCACCTCAACCGTGAAGTCTATATGCCCCGGCGTATCTATTATGTTTATCTGGTGTCCCTTCCAGAAGGTGGTAACGGCGGCTGAGGTTATCGTTATCCCCCTCTCCTTCTCCTGCTTCATCCAGTCGGTGGTCGCCGTTCCCGTATCCACGCTACCCAGCTTATGGGTCCTTCCCGTGTAGTAAAGGACCCTTTCCGTCGTCGTTGTTTTACCGGCATCTATATGGGCGATAAAACCTATGTTCCTTATCTTACTGAGATCGTACTCCTCACCACCTTTCGGAGTTTTCCCCTTCTTCTTCCCCATGGCCGCCTTTTAAAGTTCGCTATACCGTGAGCCTCTTGCGACCCTTCCTGCGACGGCGCTTCAGTACCCTCCTGCCGCCGGGGGTCTTCATCCTCGCCCTGAAACCGTGCGTTCTCTTCCTTTTACGCCGTGAAGGTCTGTAGGTTATGGACATAGGCGGCTATTATACTGCTGAAGGGTTGGGGGGTCTCCTGCGGGTTCACGGGGGGCCTATCTGACCGTTACTATCCCGAAGGCACAGGTTCACTTTCCCAATTTTCTGGCCAATGAACGTATTTATTACTGTGCTTTGGAACCGCGAAGTTCCATAGTCATCTCAAAAAGATGTGCTACCGGGGTGAAATATTCCCCTAAATCGGTTATAGCAGTACTTTCGCGGTCCGGGCAATGAAGGATTAGAATTGATGGATTTACACCGATCAAGACAACTCAAGGATTGAAAAATGCCCCTACCTCAGGGCCTTACACCCTGAGAATAGGGGCATGATGAAAAAAATCATCACCGCCCTTATGGTGGCGGGAAAGGGTAGTATAAAGGCGATCTCAGAGTTTCTTGGGCATAAAAAAACACTACAGAGTGTGGAGGAGGATAAGGAAGATGGGGAAGGAAGGGTACGAGTCTGTGATGAGGGAGGGGATAAAGCAGTTAAGGGAGGCAGGGGGAGAGCATATCTACCTGGTGATAGACGACACGGTGTTAGACAAGATATGGGGGTACAAGACAGCATGGGTGCATTGGCTCTATAGCGGGAAGTACAAGAAGGTGATAAGGGGTATAGGGGTGGTGG
>WFXS01000012.1 GCA_015490465.1 Caldifarciminota bacterium | reverse complement strand
TTAAGGCGGTCAGTGGGGCGGGCGATTATCTTCGTTGTGCCGGCGTTGATGGGAACGCTTTTGAGGGTTATCAGGCCCTCTTGCTCAAGGCGGCGCATCAGGTTCATGGTGGAGTACGGGGGATATAGAGCAGCGACCCCAAGGGCTTCGTTGTCCGGCCTGTTTTCATTTGTTAGTATCCGGTATACGATGCGTCGGAGAATAGCGGAGTGCCGGAAGGCGTCTTCAAAGGAGAGTTCTCCAGTCATCCACTGTTTCAATACGGCGTATTTTCGCTTCATGCGTTGGCCTCCTCGTATAGAGCCTTGAGCCTCTTTAGAAGGCGTTCAACGAGGAGTTGCCGGGCAGGGCGGTTGTGGAGTTGGTTTATAGCCTTCTCAAGTTCGTTTAAGAGCTTCTGAGTGGGAAGGAATTTCACCTTTCGGGGACCTACCCAGACCATCCGCAAATAGCCGGCATCTTTCAGGCTTTTGAGGGTGCGGCGTATTGTTCGGCCTTTGTTAGAGGTGGGTTTTACCGGGATCGTGCCGCCGCCTACCACTGTGTACAGGGCCGTTATTAACACTTTGCTGTGGCTACGAGTAAGAGCATCCTTAAGGGTTATATCACCTTCCCGGACCTGCTTAACGATCACGCTCATGGTTCACCTCCTCAGAAGGGTAGATCTGCATCGGCGACCTTGGGGGGCGGTGGGGGTACGGTTCGGGCTTCCTTCTCTGCTTCTGCTCTCAGGTCTTCCTCTATCTTCCGCATCGTGGGTTCATATATGAACCGCAGAAACTGACGAGCGTAATCGGTTATCTCCTCTATAGTGGGGACCCTGCCAGTTTGGATATGGATGAGACCGGCATATTCTAACGCCCTGTGTAGAGCGTTCATTCTCGTGATACGGGCATCCCTGCTGCCCGCTATCCGTTCCGCTTCCTGAAGGATCTCCCTCTTGTTCATGTTTACCTCCTCCTACCCCCATGCCCAGACTATAATAACGTCTTATGTACAACCGCAGGAAAGGGTTCGTGAAATGGGCCTTCGGTGGAAAGTACAACCTTGAGGCTTATCTGTTCTTGATACACCGTATAACGGGTATAGCGCTCGCCCTTTACCTTCCCGTCCACATAATAGTCACGAGCATGAGGATCTTCGGGCCGGAGAGCTGGAAGGCCATAATGGAGAGGGTGGCCCACAGCCCGATATCCGCCTTTGGAGAGTGGCTTCTGGTCGTGGCAGTGGCGATCCACGCCCTCAACGGTATGAGACTCATACTGACCGAATTAGGTATGTTCATAGGCCGTCCCTCAAGGCCCGCCTACCCGTACAGGAACTCCATAGACCGGCAGAGGGTCCTCAGCTGGACGGTTATGGTACTCAGCGCCGTGTTCATCATCTGGAGCGTGGTGGCCTTCAGTCCAAGGTTCTTCCACTGATGCGCCTGTTTCTGGCCGTAGAGGTCGGTGAGGAGGTGAGGGAGGAGCTGGGAAAGCTGGGAGGCGATCTCCGTAATAGATGGCCTCACCTGAGGGTCGTACCTCCGAAGAATCTTCATATAACTTTGCGGTTCTTCGGGGATGTGGGAGAGGAGGTTCTGAACGTCATAAAGGGACGACTCCATGGCCGACACCTGGGCGAAGGTTTTACCCTCAGACTCGGTAGGGTTGGGGGATTTCCGAGCAGGTTCGGCGCTCGCGTGGTGTGGGTCGGTCTGGAAGACGACAGCAGACTGGCAGCTCTCAGCGACCGCATAGACTCCCTCCTTGGAGACGATCCCGTCCCTCCGAGGGACAAACCCTTCGTCGCCCACATTACGGTGGCAAGGAGCAGGCGTCCGGTGAACGTGGAGAGGTTTTCGGTTAAACCGGTTGCGTTCAGGGTAAGCCGGGTGGTACTCTACAGAAGCATACTCGCAAAACCCAACGCCATCTACGAACCTCTGGAGTACTTCTACCTTGGTGATACTTGATACGGTGGTGGTACTCACGTCCCTCCTGTGGAGGGATGTGGTATGGAAGTACTCGTTCTACGCAGCACCGGGGGACACCCTCCTCGTAGAGGTCAGGTCGGATAAAAGTCTGGATGCCGTTTACTTCGGCGAGTTTGGAAAGGATCCCATACTATCGGAGATATACACGGATAGCGTTTCATGGAGACACGTGAGCGATACGATACGACCTTATACGATAGAGGTACACAAGAGGGCGTTTTACGCGAAGGTGAAGGTCAACGTAAAGGTTGAACGCCGTCCCCTACCCCACTGGCGGAACTTCAACACCCGCCTGAAGATCGTGAAGGTGAAAGTACCCTATCGGGACACCCTCTGGGATACGGTCTACTCTCAGATAGACCGATGGGAGGTCTTCATGCCCCCAAAGAGCGACATCTTCTTCTCCAACATGTACGGCAAATCGCCGGTCTTTCAACTTAGGGGACCTACAGCCGGTATCCTCGTATTCCTCGCGCCCCTGAGCGTGGACGACTCCCTCCGCTTTAAGTACGGTGAGACCTATCTGGAGAACCCCTTTTACCGCAAGGAGGTTTGCAGGATATTTCGGTACGGCCACCTTGACGCCTACGTCGTTGACTACGACGCCTACGAGGATGCGAAGGCCGGGTACGATTTCAGGCCTATAGAACGGTTTCTCGGGGTTGAGATCGGGTGCTTTACCGTGGATGTACCTTCTGGAACCTACGCCCTTATTCTGAAAAACAACGCCAGTAAGACGAAGAACGTAGTCGTCCGCCTCCTGAACCGTAAACTCGTCCCCATCGTGGTTACGCGGTACAGGGTGATAGAGAAGCCGAGCCGTTAGATGTACGTCCTCTGGGTCTTCTCCCACGGCGCACCCGTGGTGTCCGTAGACTGGGGAAAGCGGGCGATAGTCACCGTAAGCATGGACGGGCGGGCGTACGTGTGGTCCGATACGGGCGCCCAGAAGAAGACGGAGTTCCCTCTCGGTATAGTCAACCCGAAGGTGGTGAGGCTCACGGGTTCCGGTAGTCGTATGGCCGTGGGAGGGAGCGCGACGGTCGTGTACACAGTGGCGGGGACGAAGGTGTACGCGTACAGGAACACCTCATCAACCAACGACCTCGTATGGCTTCCCGATGGCAGGATCCTCGCCGTTCAAAATAAAGGTCTGCTCCTGATAAGGCCCGCGGACGATAGCGTGGTTGAGATTAAGAACCCGCGGGGATGCGCCTTCACATCTGTGGCAGCCTCTCCGGACGGAAAGAGGTTCGCCACCGGTACGTGCGACGGGTACGTGGACGTGTGGTTCACGGACACCCTCGTACCCTACAAGAGCTTTCACTTTACATCGCCCGTGGTTGACGTATTCTGGACGAGGGACGACCGCAACCTCGTCGTGGCCACTGACGAGGGCATATACTTCTACTCCACGGCCGGGTGGAAACTGCTCGGCAGCATATCGGAAGGTACGTACGGCGTAAAGTTCGTATCCGTATCGTACGACGGCCGCTTCGTTATCTACGGCGGTGAGGACAAGGTACCGAGGTTGTACGACAGGAAACGGAACGTCATTTACGAGGGTCAACCCTTCTTCCACTGGATAATGGCCGGAGACTGGGAGGAGGCGGGTTTCCGCTTCGTAATGGTGGACGCCGACGGCCACGCCCGCGTTATGAGCCTTAAGCCGGAGTACCTGAGGTAATCGCACCTACCGGAATACGTCCCACCCCCTGTAAACGAATCCCGTCAGGACCTGTGTCAGGACGGCGCCCCTCCTCATCTTCTCCTCGGCGTCCCTCCTTGAGAAGATCCCACCCACGCCCACGACGGGGAGGTCGGATATAGCCTTCCACTCCTCAATACGCCGCGTGGAGATCGGAAAGAGGGGCCTGCCGCTCAGACCTCCACCCTCAACCTTGAGGGTGTTCGTGAGGATCACACCGTCTATATCGTTCCTCTCGCACAGGCGGGCTATCTCCTCCATATCCTCCCCCTCTATCTCCGGGGCCAGTTTGAGGAGCAGGGGTTTGCGGGGTCTCTTACTTCTCCTCCACCTGTAGATCTCGCCAAGGAGACGGGAGAGGTTCTCGCCCCTCTGCAGGTCCCTCAGGCCAACGGTGTTGGGAGAGCTGACGTTGACAACGAAGTAGTCCCCGACGTCGTAAAGGTAATCAAGTACGGCCACGTAGTCTTCGTACGCCCTATCGTTAGGCGTGTCTTTATTTTTACCGGCGTTTATCCCTATCGGAACCACGTGGGGATCTCTGAGCAACCTTTTCCTGACCCGCTCCATACCCTCGTTGTTGAATCCCATCCGGTTCACTATCGCCTCCTTTTCGGGGATACGGAAGAGACGGGGTTTCGGGTTCCCCGCCTGAGGTCTGGGCGTGACCGTTCCTATCTCCACGAAACCGAAACCGAAGGCCGCCCACAGACTACCCACATAGGCGTTCTTATCCAGACCGGCGGCCAGTCCTACAGGACCGTCAAACACCACACCGAAGGCCTTTGTACGGGCCGACTTCCTTCCCCGGGCGAGGAGGCGGAGTACGGGTCTTAGGGCGGATAGACCGTGCAGGGTGAGATCGTGGGCCAGTTCCGGATCAAGGCGGAAGAGGAGCGACTTTATGAGGGAGTACATCACAGGCGGAGGAGCGATTTCACCCCGGGAGGTACTTCTCCCTCGTTCCTGACCTCCACGGGGGCGTCTCCCCTGTAAATACCCTCTTCCGGGGTGTTCCACGGAGGCTGGAGCATCGCAACCAACAGGGGGGCGATTCCGTGACGTACGGACTCGGGAGATTTCAAGGCACTTCCGACGTATACCTTTATATTTCTCGGCACCCTGTGGTCGTCCGGATATTTCCTCCTCAAAGCCTCCCGTATGCTCCCTTCAAGGTCCTTCCCAACTGCTCCCACGTACAGTAATATGCCTCCGATGGCGAGGGCGAAGACGTCCCCATCCTCTCCGGGTCTGAGCTTCTTCAATCCACCGAGATTTTTCCAGCGTATCTTTACCCTCCTCCTCTTTCTCAGGTTAAGACCGGCGAATACCGCTGCGGACCCGACTACGGCAGACAGGAGAAATAAACCGAGATAAGTCGCGAACTTTTCCTTGTCTTTCACTCCCGTTATTTTAAACCGGGAACGGGGATCTCCCCGGAGATGTACCCATAGAATCAGCGAGGAAGAAGAAGCGATGAGGAAGACAACGTACAGAACAGTGGTAAATGTGAAACTTAAGATCCGGTATTGATGCGAAACTCCCCCCTCTCACTTCGGCTGGATTTATTCCTAAACAGGAACGTAACCCTTAACCTTCCGGCTGTACCGAACGAATCCATCGTAAACCGGATGTACCTTTAGCGTTAGAGAGTCCCCCACGGTTATGAGTTTCCTCTTCGGCCTCGTTATGGCCACGTTCAACCGCCTGACGTCGTTCAGAAAACCTATCTCTCCCCTG
Source organism: Caldifarciminota bacterium (assembly GCA_015490465.1). Taxonomy (GTDB): domain Bacteria; phylum Hydrothermota; class Hydrothermia; order LBFQ01; family LBFQ01; genus JAADCS01. The sequence goes on along the minus strand of WFXS01000012.1, from coordinate 6,568 downwards.
TCGTTTGACCTCACGAAGGAGACCACTATCACCTCCTTCTCCCTTCCCTGAAAACCGTCTACGGTCTTGACTTCAACCTCCTCCGGTATCCCGTTCTCATGGAATACGCCCCTTATCAGGTCAACCTGATCGTCGTAAGGGGATATAACGCCTATATCCTCAGGCCGCACCTTCAGGTCAAGCAGGGCCCTCACCACCTTTAAGACGAACTCCGCCTCCCCCTCGTTGTAGTAGGAGGTTGACCCCCTCTTCTGCCTCTCAGGGGACCTGCCGAGGGTGTCGGCGAAGATCACGGGCCTGTCGGGATCAAGGACGAAAGGCAGAGGTTTGGGGAGACCTTTCAGAACCTCCGGCGTGACCCCCAGGTCCCTCAGGGTGTGGTTGGCAACGCTCTCGTGGGCTATGAGCTTTCCCCCGTAGAACATCCTGTTGGGGAAGTCCATTATCACCCTGTTCATCCTGTACTGGACCCGGAGCATCTCCTTTATACCCTCCCCGTACACCTTCAAGAGCCTTTCAAACAGGGTAATCTGGAGGTGCTTTGCCGCCTCCTCGCTCAGTATCGTGGGGGGAAGCTGTTTGTGGTCCCCTGCCATTATCCACACGTTACCCTTCACCATGGGTATCAGACAGGAAGGCTCTGTGGATTGGGTGGCCTCGTCTATGAAGACGACGTCAAACCTGAAGTGGGCGAGGACCTCGCTCCCGGCGGAGGAGTTGGTTGAGCATACCACGTCGGCGTTTCTCAGGATCCGCTCCACGGCTATGGCCTCGTACTTTCTGGCCGTCTCCATCAGGTGGTTTATCCGTTTCTGGAGTTTGATCCAGGCGGCCATCTTCCTTATGGCGTTGGGGTGAACTCCCCGGACCGGTGTTCCCGTCTCGGCGTGCCTCAGTATCTCATCGTCGGAAAGGCCCCTCCTCCATCGGGGTACAGGGGCGAGGTAGTCCTTCTGCTCCTGCCGGAGTCTGTCCACCTCCTCGTATATCTTCAGTGCCTTTTTATAGTCCTCGTCGTACTGGAGAAGATAATCAAGAGAGTGTTCCACGACGGCCTTGGTTATGCGGGAGGGGTTTCCCACCCTTACCACGTTTATGCCGTAGGCGGCGAGCCTCTCAACCATGTTGTCCGTAGCCACGTTGGAGTCGGCCGTGGCGAGTACCTTTTTACCCCTTGCGGCGTACTGGTATATGGCCTCAACTACGGTCGTAGTCTTCCCCGTACCCGGAGGGCCATGGACGAGAAATGCGGGCTTTGATCCGATCGCCTTTTTAACGGCCGTCCTCTGGCTCCCGTTCAGGGAGGTATTTTTAAACTCCACCTCCGTTTCCGTTATCTCCGGTTTTGCCCTTCCGAGGAGGAGGTTGAGGAGGTCCGGATGTTCCCTGAGGGCCTTGAGGGCGTCCAACATCCTCTGAAAGGTTATGTCGTTGGCGAAGAGGTCTATTCTGATGCCTTTGCCGAGGGCGTAGTCGGGCGGGTGTTTATCGTAGGCCACGGTTAAGGAGAAGCGGGTCTTCTCAACGACAGTCCCCTGTATCTCGTTCCCTTTCGGTTTTCCCCTGCTCGCTATCACGAGGTCTCCCACCTTTATCTCCGTCTGAGGCAGTCCCCCCTGACGGACGTACTTGACCAGATAGGTTCCCCCCAGTCCTCTGCCCACGAGTTTCCCCCTGAGGTTCAGAATGGCCCTGCCGAGCTTCTCCCTCTTCCAGCCGGGCAGTTTCCTTATCTCCCTCCTGTGAAACTCAATTTCCGCCTCCCTCTCGAGCAGTATGAGTCGTTTGAAATGCTCGTAGTACTCCCTGTAACTTTTAAATCGCATCCGTGGATTCTAAGGTTACGGTTCTCCGGTATTCGGTGAGCAGAGGAACAGGCGGGTACAAAGATGGCCTTTCCTGACAGGACGGTGCAAAATACGTACTTCAAAAGCGGAACTGGGATTTTGGCGCCCCGTGGATGCGATACCGACTACCCTTTAGGGAAACATCTGAAAAACGATAGATAGACTTCCGGGCAAATTTCGGGGCTATAAGTCTGCGTAAAGTATTCTACCCTGACTTAGTGTCTCATATCAAAAGAGGCTTATAATAGTCGCGATGGCGAGGATGCTCTTGGACCTTGACATAGAGTACATATCACTGGTGCGGGAGCCGGCGAACAGGAAGAAGCGATTGGTGTTGAAGTCCGTAGAGGGTGAGAAGGCGAAGGTAGATTTCTATGTCCCCTTTCAGAAGAGCAACGACGAAGATATGATCGTCTATGGAGTGGTGTATTCACCGGGGGAGGTGGATGCCCAGGGAGACTTCACTACCGAGGAGGAGATAAAGAAGGCCGCTTGGAACTTCATGAAGTCTGGCCGGGTGTGGAACGTAGATGTGGAGCATACGGAGAAGCGGGTACCGGCGTATGTAGCGGAGTCTTGGCTCTCCAAGGGCGGTGATCCCCTCTTTCCCGATGAGCCGGTGAATACGTGGATAGTAGGGGTAAAGGTAGAGGACGAGGGTCTATGGACGGACATAAAGAAGGGTAAATATCAGGGCTTCAGTATGGCGGGTGTGGCGAAGGTCCAGGAAGTAGAGAAGTCCGGGGACACCTACTACGTTAGCCGTGCTAAGACAGACTGGCCTATCGCCTTTGACTACCCCCGCAATTGGGACCCTGAGGCCGCCAAGGAGAGGATACTGCAAAAAGGTGGTTGGAAACTCCTCGCCCAGTGCGTGGCGGTGATAGAGTTCAAGCGGGGGGAGAAGGGGCTACCGGAAGCGAAATCCCGCTATTCGTTCCCCTTCTGCGATGTTGTGGATGGGAAGGTGATGATAGTACCCAAGGCTGTCAGCTCCGGGTTAGGGTACCTAAACGGTGCAAGGGGAGTAAAGATAGACCCGGCGAAGGCGAAGGTAGCCCGCCCCGTTCTTGAGAAACTTCAGGAGCGGATAAGGAGGGAGAAGGAGAAGATGGGGAAGAGTCTCAAGGATGAGATAATCAAGGCTTTAAAGGATCTTTTGGGTTTGGGCGACGACAACAAGGAGGAGGTAGATATGACGAAGGACGAGGTACTCAAGCTTGTAGATGAGCGGATAGGTAAGGCGGTGAAGGAGGAGATCCTTCCCGTCTTGGAGGGCATTAGGAAGGCCCTCGGCGAAGAGGAGCAGAAAGGCGATACGGAGGCTAAGGCCGAGCAGAAGACCGAGGCGTCTGAGGCTAAGGAGCTGAAGAAGGAGGTGGAGGAGCTGAGGAAGATGGTAGAGGAGTTGAAGAAGGCACGGACACAGGCCATACCGCATGAGGGAAAGAGAGCCGAGGGGGAGGACCCCGCCTATACGGGCATAGCGTAAAAGGAGGTGGGATATGCAGACGCAGGTACATAAATCCAGCAGGATGCCCATCTACAAGGCGATAATGACGGGGAGCGACTGGAGGGATACGAAGATCCTGACGGTACAGGAGGCAGACGGTTTCCAGTCGCTGGTTGTGGATCTCTCAACTTTCCTGAAGCAGATAAGAACAGTCAGACCTAAAGGCATAGAGTACACGGTCTATCTGGCCGACTCCACCGCTCACGCCCTGACCCGTACCCCTGACGGAGAGGAACCCAACACAACGGCGACGGTGACCAAGATGGTAAGGAGGCTGGAGTTGAGGCCTGTACGTCTTCCGGCCATCATAGGGTTCTCCTTCATAGAGGAGCATGGCTCACAGGCTGAAAAGGAGATAGCAAAGCTCCTCGCCCAAAAGTTCGCAAACGAGCTGACGGAGTTGGGATTCGTGGGTACGACCGACACCTACGATGGAACAAACTTCAACACCCTCGCCAAGGGATGGATAGCGATAGCCCAGGACACCACGGGTAGGCCCGACATCCACAGGGTGGATTTCTCCACCCTAACGACGTGGAGGGATAAGCTGGATGCGGTGATAAACGCCATGCCCAGCAGGTGGTATAACCCCAGCAAGAACGTCATCATCATGAACCCCACCGATTACCGTGAGTTTGCGGACGAGATAGGGTCTATGACCGGGGGGCTACCCTACCTCCTGAACCCCAACGGTCTGAAGTGGAAGGGACACAACATCATAACCGTAGAGTACATGCCTGCTGGTAAGGTTCTCTTCACCCGTCTTGATAACATCGTCTTCGGGATGAGCAAGAACATCCAGCGGAGCCGTGAGGTGAACCACTTCAGGCAGGCCGTCTTCTACAACATACGCACGTACATAGACTACGAGTTCATCGTAGATGACATGGTAGTCTTCGGGCAGTAGCCATGATAACCGCCGACTACCTCCGCCGCCTTGGGAACTTACCCCCCGAAGTGGAGGACAGCGTTCTACTGCCACACATCCAGTCCGCCGAGAGGGAGGTTCAAACCATCATAGGCGACTGGACACCGGAAACTACGGCCCAGGAAGATATGCTCAAAGAGGCTGTGGGATGCTACGCCATGGCGGAGCTTACAACGGTGCTGGGGTTGTTTGAGCTGTCCGGGGCCCACAACGTGCCGAAGGAGGTTGATGGGACGTCTTTCGTCTTCCTAACGGCAGACGAAAAGGAGAGGATATCTCGCCAGTGGAGGGCGAGGGGAGACAAACTCCTCGCCCTCTTAGGCTTTCCGAGGGTGGAGGTTGAGGTAGTATGAACGGGTATCACGAAAAGAGGATAACCGAGCTGGAGGAGGAGGTGTCAAGCCTCAGGGTCTCCCTTGCCCGCATGGAGGAGCGGCTAAAAGGGGTTGAGATCGCCCTCAACCGTCTCATCGGTGCAGTCGTTTCCCTCATTCTCACCGTGGCCGGGGCTGTGATAATCGCACTGGTGAAGCTGCTATGAGGCACGAACTCATACAGAGACTCTACGACGTAGTAAAGGAGGTCTATCCGGACGTTGAGCTGGACAGGAACAACGAGCCTAAGTCGGCCATTATCCACATAGTTGAGACGAAGTATCAGCAGGGTGGTGAGACCTACCCCCGCAAATACTACGACGACGGAACGAGACGCTGGCAGGTGATAGGAGACAAGGTAATGAGGTTGCACATACACCTGTACTTCCCCGTCTCGGAAGGCGATTGGAATGTTGAACCGCTTGAGGCTCGGTTGTTGGAGATAGACGGCGTCCATCTCACCAACCCCGACCGGGAGGTTCCTATCCGTCTCCTCAACCTGACTACCGAAAAGCAGAGGCTCTGGGAGGCGGTCTTCACGTTAGAGGCGGTGGATCAAGTCTTCAAGGAGGCGACGCATGAAGTTTAGTTTGGGATTAGATGCGGTGGCCAAGGCGATAGGATCGCTGGTAGAAACTACTGGGCAGGTAATAGACGAGTTCCACACCAGCACGGAGGAGAAACTGCAGGCGAAGATCCGCCTCTACGCCCTTGCCAACGAGACGATTGCGACGCTCCTGACATACCAGACCAAACTCGCTGAGTATCAGGCGAGAGTGATAATGACGGAGACGACGGGCCACAGCTGGCTGCAGCGGAACTGGAGGCCTATCACCATGCTTGTCTTCGTTGCTATCATCGTCTATAACCACGTCCTCGCCCCTATCTTTGGCCTTACCCCGGCGCCTATACCGGGCAATCTTTGGGACGTGATAAAGATAGGCCTTGGGGGGTACGTGATAGGTAGGTCGGCGGAGAAGATAGCGTTTAAGGTCTTGTCAGAAAAAGGAGGGAAAGATGGAGGTTAAGAAGTACAGGCTCAGGGCATGGCTGGAGGGTCTGCGTGGGCATTACGTTGCCCCGCACCTGTTGAAGGCGATAGGGTTAGACCCCCAGATGGAGGGGACGGAGGAGGAGCTGACGGCAGCGATCAAGGATGCCGCACAGAAACATCCGAGGCTGTTTAAGACCATCCTTTACGACGTTGTGAAGATCTTGAGGATAGAGCTACCGGAGGAGAAGCCCACGCCGAAGAAGGAGACGAAGAAGGAGAAGCCGACGAAGAAGGAGGAGAAGGGAGAAAGGCAGAATACGGAGACGAAGCCCGCAAAGAAGGAGAAGTCGGAGGGTGAAGCACAGAGGGAGGAGACGAAGAAGGAGAAGCCCACGCCGAAGAAGGAGACGAAGAAGGAGAAGCCCACGCCGAAGAAGGAGACGAAGAAGGAGAAACCTACCCCTACGCAGAAGAAAGGGGCGCAGAAGGAGAAGCCGAAGAAGGGAGGTAAGAAATGACGAGGCTTCCGGGCGTGTATATACAGGTTGAGAGTGGCCTTGGGTTTCAGCCCGTTCCCGCAAGGCGCGTAGGTGTTGTGATAGATGGAGATACAAGTTGGAACGGGTTCAAGGTTTATAAGAGCTGGAAGGAGGTAGAGGCCGACACCTCCATCCTACCTACAGCTAAAAAGCTCCTCTACGACTTCTACGCCAACGGCGGGGGTGAGGTGGTGATATACGCTTTCCAGTCCTCTGCAACTGACTGGGCCGGATACCAGACAGATCTTATCAACGCAATCAACAGCCTACTGGCTTGGAGGGACACGGCCGGTGTAGGGATAGAGTTCTACGTAGTGCCGCTTCAGGCCCTCACCCCTCCGGCCGCGCCTACGGACGCCGACTGGCAGGGGCT
>WFXS01000011.1 GCA_015490465.1 Caldifarciminota bacterium | reverse complement strand
TCCTTCCTCGGCCCTCTCCTGTTGACGTTTATCTCCTCCCCCAGCATCCTCGCAAGGGCGAGGGCGGTACCGCTCGGGGCGTCCTTCTTCCACCTGTGGTGTATCTCAAACACCTCCCTGTCCCAGTCCTCAAGGAGGGGTAGTACTCTCCTCAGGACGAGTTTGAGAACGGCTATACCTCTGGAGAAGTTTGGAGAATAGAGGACGGCGGTACGTTCCGAAATTTTCCTTACCTCCTCCATCTGCTCCGGGGTGTGACCGGTCGTTCCGAAGACGTACCTCTTCCCCCTCTCTGCTGCGTACCTGAGGGCCGGTAAAGTGGCCTCCGGAAGTGCGAACTCCACGACCACGTCCGCACCGTCTATGGCCTCCAGGCCGCCCCCCCTCTCCACTATCCCAACCACAGGGTACCCCCTTTCCCGAAGTACGCTGTGAACCTCCTTCCCCATCCTGCCGTATCCGACGAGTACCACCTTCGGTTTCATGCCGGCGATTTTAAGGACGCACCTGCGGGTAAATCGGGCGTAACATTACGTCTTATGCTCTTTCTCCTGAGCCAGATCCTCGTTTTAAGGGATACCATGGCCTTCTACTCACGTGGTATAACGAACGTACTTCGCAGGGAGTTTCAGGGGTACGTCCACGTTATGGAGTGGGAGAAAGTACCACGGGGAACGAAACCGGAGGAGTTCTGGAAAAGGTTCTGGAAGAAGGCGGGATCACGGTACGACTTCGTCGTAGTACTCGGCCCCAAATCCCTATCCTTCGCCATGGAAAACGTGAAGGACAGGCCGGTCTTTTACGTTAAAAATTACCACAGGCTCCGTAGGACCCCTCCCAACTTCGCGTCTGTGTACGTAGCCATATCCTACCCGATCCAGATCAAACGTTTGACCTGTACGTTTGATGACGCGAGGGTCCTCGGCATCATGCTCCATAGGGACGAATGGTCCTCCCTCTCCGGCGCCTTTGACGGGGAGTATCCGGAGGTCTCGGAGGTCCACGTAAGGGTGGTTGAAAACCCTCTCCAGATGGAACAGGCCCTATCCGACCTTAGGGACGTCGGGGTAAAGGTCGTATGGATACCTTCGGATTCCCGTATTAACACCGGAAAGTACATCCAGAACCTACTTAAAGCCTCAGGTAAGAAGAAGGTCGGAGTGTTCGTTGATAGGATAAGTATGGTCAGGCAGGGGGCGATAGGGGCTTGGGAACCGAGGCCGAAGGACGTGGGAGAGGCACTGGCGACCCTCTTCGTAGAGATAAAGGAGATAGCCACCCCGTACATAGAGGTGAAACAGGATACGGTTGATAGCGTAGTGGTCAAGGTGAAAAAGGTTAACTGGAAGGCCTTCCTCCGTCCCCATTACCTGCGTTTCATCAGAAGTAGTACGAGGGGGAGATCGGCCATAAATCTATCGTTGGCAAAGAAGTTCCGTCTGAAGGTGAACTCCGAGTGTGCCGACCGCTTTGATGAAAAGTACTGACTTGCGGCAGTAAAATCCTATCCTATGCGTAAGGTAATATCCGCGTTGCTCTTAGGTAGTTTGATCGCCGGGTGCGGTGGGGGAAGCCTGTCGGACGATGCTGCCATAAAGAAGGTGCAGGCCAACCTTACCGAAGCCCAGAAGGAGATAGTGGCCGGAGGGAAAGGGGTTGCGGTAATAGTCGCCCAGTACGAAGGCAAGAGGGCGAGGGATCCCCAGTTCATGAGCAAGGTAATAAAAGCGGCCGCCAGTGGAAACGTGGCCTACATGCCCGAACTGGCCCGTCCGGATACCTCCGGATGGAGGGTGGAGCGGAAGGGGGATACGGTCTTCGTGATATACTTCGCCCGGGCCGTCCACGTACCCAGCAAGAAGGTGTACGAGGTCTCCTGGCGGTGGAAGATAACCGGCGGGGGAAAGTGGATAAACTTTGATGGTAAGATACCGGAAGTGAAGGTGTTGGAGGGCGGAAGCTAAACTTGAGGATAGCCTTTCCCCTGCTATCCCTCGGGAGTTTCGGGGGTGTCCGTAAGTTAGTTGAAATAGCGAACGGTTTAGTGGATCACGGCCACGAGGTTACGTTGATCTACCCCGAGGGCAGGGGTAGTACCCCCTTCTTTATACGGTCTGAAGTCAGGAGGTTAACCGTACCGGGTAAGAACAGGTTGTACGCCCTCCTGAGGTACACGGCTCTACTTAAGTCCTACGACCTCTCCGTCCTGAACTTCTGGCCAACCGCGTACCTGTTCCCCTTCACCCGCAGGGCAATTTACTTCGTTCAGGATCTTGAATACCGTTTCCACTCAAATCCCCTTTTCAAACTCCTCGCACGACTCACGTACTCTTTTCCCATAACGAAGGTCACGTACAATCCGGCCCTGGCCAGGGCGATAGACACCCCTCACGTTATCCCCGCCGGTGTGGACAAGGGTGTGTTCTATCCCGACCCGGACCCTGCCCTGAGGGTAAGTGAACGTACGGTAATAATGTACATGCCCCGGAAGGAGCGTCGGAAGGGGGTGGATATCTTCAGGGAGGCCATAGTTAATGTTTCTGGGTGCTGTGAAGTTGAGGTATGGCTCGTCGGTGGGCCTGAAGATATTCTAAACGACCTGCCCGTTCCCTTTCGCCGGTTCTATCCGAAAAACGATGCGGAGTTGAGGAGGTTGTACTCTTCGGCGGACCTCTTCGTCCTCACATCCCGGAGTGAGGGCCTCGGATTTCCGGTTATGGAATCCCTCTCGTGTGGAACGCCCGTTGTCGCCACGGAGGTTGACGGGAGCGAGGTATGGACCCTTCCGGGTGTAGTCGTCGTCCCTGTGGATCCGGGTGCAGTCTCGGAGGGTATAAGGAAAGTTATTGGGGATACAGGAAGGTGGAAGGAAGCCGCTCTGAAAAGCAGGGAGATGGTGCCGGATGTAGGGGATATGATAAACGCTTTCAACCGCATACTCATAGATACCTTTTCCGCTCTATAATATCCACCTGATGCCCCGCTAGCTCAGCCGGTAGAGCAGCGGATTCTTAATCCGCGGGTCGGGGGTTCGAGTCCCTCGCGGGGCATTTATGACCATGTTGATGCTGATAGGCTACCTCTCCAATACGGGTGCGAGCGGATATTTTGACGTCTTTGATTGGAGAGCCTCGCAGGAAAAGCTGGTGAGTGGTGGTTACCTCAACTATCTGGAAACCACCATATATGCGGAAAAAATATGGAGCAGCCCTTACGGTATACAGAACTTTCTGCTCGGATGGGGTTCCATCAACACCGTACCCGTGCGAAACCTTGAAATATACGCCACCCTTAAGGGCATAAACTGGCTGAACAAGGGACAGCTTGAGGACACTACCCAGCCCGACAGGTGGTTCGGTGGCATGAGGGACTTTGAATTGGGTGCCAAGTACCAGTTCCTCAACCGCCGTAACTGGGGCGTGTCAGCCCTCGTAAGCATTCTTGTGCCTACCGGAGAAAAGCAGGCGGGCGAGATACAGGTCGGTTCCTACACCACCAACTTCAAGGTCCGTGAGGGTCTGTTCGGGGGCCGTCTCGGTGTGTCAGGTGGTTACGATTTCGTAAGCGAGCAGTGGTCCACCCGCATTCTGGCGAACCTCGCTCTCGGTTTCGGATACAACGTTGACACCAAAGAGGCCGGTCTTGCCGAGAACCCGCTTTTCCTTGGTTTTGGTATATTCACCAGTTACTACGATCTTGAGAGCGGTTTTGAACTCAAGTACTACGGACCTTTAAGTTTCAATACGGACTTTCTCTTTGCCACCCCTATGATACGGTACAGGTTCTTTAACGGTGGTCTCGTCCTCTCCGCCGGTACCAACATATCCATGAACTACTACGTCAACAGGTACTACCTCTCCCCCGACCAACCTGAGAAGTGGGAGTGGAACTGGGAACTCTTCGCCGGCGCCCACGTATCTCCGGCACGTATAGCCGAGAGGATATACGGCCCTGCCGGCCCCACGATGATGGGACCCGGTGGCCCTGCTATGGTTCAGGCCGTGGAGGAGAAGGGCCCCCGTACCCTTATGGTTATCGTGGTTGACTCCCTCTCCGGCGAACCCATACAGGGAGCCAAAGTAAAGGTCGTCGGCAAGGTTACCACGGAGGGAACGACCGACCAGAGCGGCACCTACAGGAACGACAGCCTTCCCGCCTCCAATTACCTGCTTACCATCTCCAAGGACGAGGAGAACTATCAGCCCATAGACGTGGGTGTGAACCTCATGACGGACGCCGTTCTCAAGGTCAAGCTCTACAAGAAGCTCTCCCGTAAGCCCAAACTGGTAGCCGTCGTTTACTTTGATACCGACAAGACCATAATAAAGCCCAAGTACCAGAAGGAGCTCAACAAGGTCGGTGAGATTCTGATGAAGGAGCCTTACGCCAAGGTCGTTATAAGGGGACACGCCGACCGTAGGGGTGGTGCCTTCTACAACGAGCTCCTCTCCAAGAAGAGGGCGCTTGCCGTAAAGGAGTACCTCCTGAGGCAGTTTGACCTGGACGAGAGCCGGTTTGAAGAGGTGGCCAACTACACCATATTTGAGCCTACGGGTAAGGGTCTGGCCAAGGACCGCAGGGTTGAGGTTTACGTACTCCTGCCCGAAGGGAGCGATAAGGGGGAAGGTGAAGGAAAACAAAAGTAAGGGTAAGATATGCATCGTAGCGAGCCGCTTCAACTCCGTAATTACGGAGAGGCTCGTTGATGGTGCAATAAGGAAAATAAAGGAAGCCGGGGACTCGTATGAAGTGGTATGGGTCCCCGGCTCTTTTGAATTACCTCAGGCTGTGTCCACCCTATCAGTGAACGGAGAGTACAAGGGCTTTATCGTTCTGGGATGTATAGTGAAGGGTGAAACTTCCCATGCGGATCATCTCGCCTCTGCGGTTATATCCTCCCTGCTTAAGGTAGCGGTTGATAGGAACGTACCTGTAGGTCTGGGAGTACTTACGGTTGACAGTCTGGAGCAGGGGTTGAACAG
>WFXS01000010.1 GCA_015490465.1 Caldifarciminota bacterium | reverse complement strand
CCCAAGTAGAAGGGCCTTCATACCGGTATTATAAAGCAGGGGGTGAGGGAACCCCCACCCCCTTAGAGGTTCACATCACGCCCTTTACCCTCCTCACCTCGTCACCCACCCTGACCTTAAAGAGGTAGACACCCTTCGGCAGGTTCAGATCGTACTCGTACCTGCCTGCCGGCAGGTATCCGAGGCTAACGCGCCTTATGAGTCGGCCGTCTGCCAGATATACGTCGTATCCGACGTAGGCTGACGTAGGCAGGGTGAAGGTTACCTTGCCCTTTGAGATCTTCACGGCCGGAGCCGCCGTTTCCTTCGGCCTTTCGGAAACGCTTACGAGAACGTTGCTCAACTTACTCACGAAGGCGTCGTTGTACCCTGTGGTACCGAAGACGTTCCTTGAAGGACCGAAGTTACCGGAGTTTCCGGTATTCCCAGCGATGTAAACGTTGTCGCTGGCGTCCACAACGACGGAGCGGCCGAATTCACCCCCCGGAGAGACCACCATGGCCGTAGATATGTGGGTGGAGAGGTCGTTGCTCATCTTGGTCACGAATACGTCCTGATCACCCGGAGTTCCGTATACGTTCCTGCCCGGTGCGAAGTCCCCGTAACTGAAGGTGTGTCCGACGACGACCGCGTTACCCGAACCGTCCACGGCCACAGCGTAGGCGTAGTCGTCGCTTGAGGAGGTCAGTATGGCTGTGGCCAGATGGGACGAGAGGTCCCCCGTCAACTTCGTAACGAAGGCGTCGTAGATGCCGCCGGACGTACCGAAAACCGTCCTGCTGGGGGCGAAGTCGCTGGACCCCATCGTATAACCGGCCACGAAGACGTCACCGCTACCGTCCACGGCCACAGCGTAGGCGTAGGCGTACATGCTTGACGTCAGTATTGCCGTGGCCAGGTGGGACGATAGGTCGTTGCTAAACTTGCTCACAAAGGCGGCGCCGATACCCGGTGTGCCGAAAACCGTCCTGCTGGGGGCGAAACTGGTGTAGGAGAAGGTGTAGCCCGCAACGAACACGTTCCCGGAGGCGTCTACCGTCAGAGAGAACGCATCGTCAAGACCGTTGGAGGCCAGTATTGCCGTGGCTGTATGGGTGGAGAGATCGTTCGTCAACTTCGTAACGAACACGTCAATCCCGTCCGAGGACCCGAAGAGGTTCCTGCTCGGTGCGAAGTCTCCCGAACTGTTGGTGTAGCCTGCCACGAATACGTTTCCGGACCCGTCCACTCCCACGGCTCTGGCGTAGTCGGTGCCTGAAGAGGTCAGTATTGCCGTGGCCAGATGAGACGATAGGTCGTTCGTCAACTTCGTGACGAAGGCGTCTACATCTCCGCTCGTGCCGAAAACCGTCCTGCTCGGTGCGAAGTTGTTGGAGTACGAGGTATAACCCGCGACGAAGACGTTACCCGAACCGTCCAGCGCCACCGATCTGGCGTAGTCGTTGTTCGTTGAGGATATGATGGCCGTGGCGATATGGGTGGACAGATCCCCACTCAACTTACTCACGAAGGCGGACGTATCAATTGAGTTTGCGGTTCCGAATATCGTCCGGCTCGGGGCAAAGTTGTTGTGATCTCCGCTCGTCCATCCGGCTATGAAGACGTTACCGCTTCCGTCTACGGCTACGGAATGGGCCTCGTCCCAACCGTTGGACGACACTATGGCCGTGGCCACCGGGTCTATGACCAGCGTGTGCCTGTGGTCGTACCCCTCAACGTTGAAACGGAGGATTTTCCCCTCAACCTCAGCCTCAACCTTCACCTCCTCCGCACCCTGAAAGGCCTTCAGGCCACTTATCCTCACCACCTCCTTTCCATCCTTTACCACGTAAACACCCCCTTCCTTCACCTTCATCTTCCCATCCGTCTCAACGTTTATCAGTGAGGGATCCCCTCCCGGCTTCACGATGAACTGGAACTCCACTATTCCCCTGCCATCGGCCGTTAGAATAGCGTCTATCTTCGGATAGACCTCCTTCAGAACTACGCGTTTGTACGTTGGCACGTTGCTTATGGCCCTGTTCTGACCGAAGTAGGATATTTTCGTCCTAAGCGGCATATTACCCGTTATGAACTTCGGTGATGAGCCGAAAGAGAGCCTAACGCCGTTGATGTGTATCGTCCCGTCTTTGAGAACATAGACGACCGAAGGATGCATGCTGTAGAAGACCACGTCGTCCGAAAGCTGACCGGCGTTCTCGGTGAAGAGCATGTTTATGCCCCTGTTGTAGGCCTCTACGGCCTGCGCATCCGCATTTGCGTTTATACCTGCGTGCATGCCGATTATCCACAGCATGAGACCTAATTGTAGCATACCTGAGCGTGAAAAGTCAAATGGGGCAGATATTCCACGGGTATAATATCCCCTATGGTTGCAAGCAGGACCTATACTTTCAGCCGTTTTCTCATAGTGGGAGGTACGGGTCTCGTGGGACAGGCGGTACTCCGCCGGGCGATACCGCTCAGCCGCAAGGTCTTTATAGTGGGTCTAACGGAGGATGAGGTCAGGAGGACCCTGTCCATCGTTTCAAAGCAGACGGGTGAACCGATAAAGAGGGAGAAGCACCCGATCCTCGGTGAGTACCTTCGCACCGGCAAAGTCTCCGGTTTCTGGGGAGACATATTTATGAGCGTGAGTATGAAGGACGTGAGGAAGGGGGAAATGAAGATAGAGGAGAACGATCCTCCGGAAATAAAGGCGAAGAAGAGAGAGAAGAGAAGAAAGGCCATAGAGGACCTCCTCGGACTCCTTAAGGAGAGGAAGAGGGGGAGGCAGAACTACCTGAGGGCGCTTCTCAAGTACCTGAAGCCGGACGTGGTAGTTGACACCGTAAATACGGCTACGGCTATAGCCTACAGGAACATCTTCGGAGTTATAAACGAAGCGTACGCCCTCCTCAAATCCGACGGGGAGACGACCGACATGGAACCTGATGATAAAATTGAGACGCTTGAGATCCTGATAGAAGACCTCCTCCTCACGCTGAACATCCCCATCCTCCTGACCCACGCCATGAACCTCCAGAGAGGGCTTAAGGAGGCCGGTACGAAGATATACGTGAAGGTGGGTACGACCGGTACCGGTGGCATGGGATGGAACATACCCTACACCCACGGGGAAGATAAACCCTCAAAGGTCCTGCTTGACAAATCGGCCATAGCAGGAGCATCTACCCTCCTGTACGTCCTCATGAACCGGGACGACTCCCATACCGTTGTCAAGGAGATAAAGCCGGCGGCCATGATAGGCTGGAAGGCCATAGGGAGGGGTGAGATAAGGAAAGGGGGTAAACCCATAGCCCTTAAGATGCCCATTGGCGTTTCCCTCGGAGCCGGTGAGATACCGAAAGTAAAGGAAGGGGATACCAAAGACACCGGCGAGATCCTTGAGACCGCCTACGTAGACACAGGAGAGAACGGTCTCTTCTCTCTTGAGGAGTTCAGGGCGATAACGGACCTTGAGCAGATGGAGATGGTGACACCGGAGGACATAGCAGAGGTGATATTCCTTGAGATAATGGGTAAGAACACCGGGAAAGACGTAGTCGGAGCCGTGGAAGGTTCAATAATGGGTCCCTCCTACCGTGGAGGCTTCATGAGGGAAGACGCCATAAAGCTCCTTGAGAAGTACGAGAAGGCCTCGCCCATGCCCAGCGTGGCCTTTGAGATACTCGGGCCTCCCCGCCTCTCCAAACTCCTGTTTGAGGCCCACGTACTTAAGGAGACGTTCGGTAAGCTTTCTGCTCTGGCCGAAGCCTCACCCGAGGAGATCTCCCGGAAGATGTGGGAGAAGTTGAACGGGGACCGGAAACTGATGTCCTATATAACCTCCGTCGGTATAGGGGTCCTATCTCCCGACGGCAAGCTGTACTACACCGAAAACCTGAAGGTACCTGAGCCTCCGGTACACGGGTTTACGGAGGAGGAGGTTGAGGACTGGGCGCGGAAGGGATGGGTGGATACGCGTGAGGAGAACGCCCGAAGGTGGAAGTACAGGGCCATGATGTACCTTGAGGAACTCCACAGGAAGCACAGGGAACTGAAGCGTCTCTCCGGAGCCTCGGTACACGACCGCATAGGCGTAAATCCAAGGAACCTTAACGTGGACGACCGCATTATCCCGGGGGACATCGTCCGCTGGATATTCATCCACGAGGACAAGGGCAGGCGTACGAGACCCTATTAACGGGAGTAGAATACCGATATGATCCTCCTTCTGGTCTCTCAATACGACTGGGAAGCGGAAGAGTACTACTACGAGGAGATCAGGCGCAAGGGTAAGTACGTCCTCTTCGGCGCCGGCTACGGCATGTTTACGTCCAGAGATAAGCCTCAGGTGGCCCTCGGATATCTGGGGATAAGGACAACCCGTCTTGAGGATCCCCGCGCCTACTTCACCTTCCTCGCCGGGGGAGGCTACTCCTTCACCCACGATCTGATAGTGGGAAGCGGGGGGTTCCTCTACGAGAGGCGTACCCAGAGGTTCGGCGGACGGATAGCCTTCCACCTCGGCATAGGACTCGTGGCATCCTATTACTCCTGGCAGGAGGGGTCCTCCCCCCTCGCGGACACCGGCGTGGACGTAACTAACTCCGTGGGTCTGGACTTCCCGATAAGGGGGGCGGTGAGCCTCCGTTTCGGCTCCTTTGAGTTCATCCCTGAGGTGCAGGCCATACCCTTCGTGGATACGAAGTTCAACAAGGCCTTCTCCGTAAGGGGAGTGCTGTACGTACTTTACGGTCAGGAGTCGGAGTCGGAGTTCTTTGAGGCGAAACGGAAAGAAAAGGAGCGAAAGTACAGGAAATTGAAGTGAACCTTCCGGATAACTTTTTAACCCTCCTGCCACCACCGGAGGAGTGGTCCGATGAGAGGGTTGAGGGGTACCTGAACGGAGCCGTAAAGTTTATTAAAAGTTTGGGGAACACCGCAGTTAACGTGCCTGAGGTCGTACCCTACGGCAGAAAGAAGGACAGACCCCTGCCCTTCCGTCCTAAGATGGACCTCCTCAGATTTGCCCGGATGTTGAAGGAAAGAGGCCTTGAGGTGTACACCGACCGTTACGCACCCCTGATGGAGAGGGATGGGTTTTTGCGCTTTTTGAGAGAGGCCGTCGCCGTAGTTGACGGCGTGGTTGTGGTGGGGAGCGTGAGTTCAGGGATGGAGAACCCCGGATACACCGCCGTGGAGGGTATAAAACTGGCCAGAGAGTACTTTGAGAGCGTGGGTGCCATAACTATATTTGAGAGGGAGAGGGAGGTGGAGAGGGTATGCGAAAAGGCGAGAGCGGGAGCGACCTTCTTCCTGTCCCAGATAACCTTCTATCCGGAACGTGTGAGGGCCTTTCTATCCTCCCTGAGATCGGAGTGTGAGAGGAGGGGGATGGCCCTTCCCAGAGTTTACGTCAGCGTCGCCCCCGTCTATGGCGAGAAGGACAGGGAACTCCTTAGATGGATGGAAGTGGACGTCCCCCCTACCCCTCCGGACCTCATAACCCTCGTACGGGAGGTAAAAAAAGTACCCGGAGTCGCAGGAATAAACTACGAGCATCTGAGATACTCCAACCTAACTATGCTGTACGACCTTGACCTTCCGGCGTAGGGTCTCCCTAAGGTTGGACTCCTGAATTATGGACTCTATGGTTATGTCGGAGAGGATGTCCTTTATCTTCGCCTGAACCCTGTTCCAGACGCTCCGCAGGACGCAGTCCGTAGCCGGCACGAAACACTCCTCCTCCCCTCCGGGTATGAGACACTTTACCAGACCGTACTTCCCCTCAACGGCCTCTATCACGTCTAAAACGGTTATCTCGTAGGGCGGGAGGGCGAGCATGTACCCGCCCTTCTTACCTCTTATGCTCCGGACGAACCCCTTTCTCCTCAGCCTGACGAGGATCTGCTCAAGGAAGTTAGGGGGTATCCTCTCGGCCTTGGAGATCTGGGGTACGCTCATAGGCTCCTCGCTCAGGCCGAGTCTTACGAGGGCCTTCAGGGCGTACTCCACCTTTAGCGTAAACTTTAACAAAGAGGTGGCGCGGGGATTCGAACCCCGGAATAGCGGTTTTGCAAACCGCCGCCTTAGACCGCTTGGCTACGCCACCCCGCAGGGACGGATATTATAAAGGGGACGGATTTACCCCTTCCACCTTCTTCCAGTCAACGGGAGGATGTCCCCTGAGATCGGCGAGTTTCTCCTTCCCTATGAAGATCCAGATTCCCACGGGGAACCTGTCCTTGTTCAGGCGGTAGAGTTCCCTCAGCTTCCGTTTTATCCTGTTCCTCTTCACCGCCCCCCTCACCTTCCTCTCCACGGCGAACAGCACCTTCCTTTCGTTATGCGGAGCATACCTCAGGACGAAGTAGTCGGTTGATAGGACGGTACGGGAGTTCTTGAAGGCGTACCTTATCTCGTCCCTCCTACGGAGGATCTCCCCCTTCTTCAGGGTGTACCTACCTCCCATCCTCAGCGCCGAAGGCCTTAAGCAGGAGTTTTCTGCGGTTTTCCCTGTTCTCCGGCAGGTCTATACCCGCGAGGGTTTTCCTCACCACGTCCTTTATCCCGTCCACGTCAACGCCGACCAGAGAGTCTTTGAGGGTGTCGGCGAGGGATCTGAGGGTCTTACACCTCGCAGCCGTGTACTCCACCTCCTTCACCTTCCCGTTCTCAACGCCGAGGACGAACTTAATACGGAGCCATCCGTCTTTAGCCTGAAAGGTGAGCTTCTCCATGGACTAACCCCGCCTTCCGCCCCGGTTATCGTTCCTGTTGTTCTTTGCCGGGCCTCTGGAGAGTCTGGACACCCCCTTCATGGCCTGTTTCCGGGAGACCTTGACCCGGCCGAGATCGTCCACGTCTATGACCTTTACCAGTATCTTGTCTCCGATCTTTACCTGTCTCCTGAGCTCCTCCGGCGTGGTGCGTCTGAAGTCGTACTCCGATATGTGAAGCAGGGCGTCCTTCTTGCCTATGCGCACAAATACGCCGTAAGGCTCTATACGGAAGACCTCACCCATATAGGTCTTCCCGACCTCAAGGTCGGCCGTGATCTCCTCTATCAGATCTTTCGCCTTCTGGACGTCCTCGTAGGTCTTGCCGTAGATGAATACGGTACCCGTTTCGTCGTCTATATCTATCTTGGTATTCGTCTGGCCGATTATGGACCTTATCACACGGCCACCGGGACCTATGACCTCCCCCACCTTGGACGGGTCTATCTTAAGGGTTACGACCTTGGGGGCGTACTCGGAGACCTTCTCCCGCGGTCTGGATATTACCCCGTTCATGAAGTCCAGAATCTTCATGCGGGCCTCTTTTGCCCTGTTGAGGGCGTCCTCTATCATACCGAGGGTGAGGCCGTCTATCTTCAGGTCCAGCTGTATGGCCGTTATACCCTTCGTGGTACCGGCCACCTTGAAGTCCATGTCCCCGTAGAAGTCCTCCATCCCCTGTATGTCCGTGAGAAGCCTGTACTGGCTCTTATCGTCGGACGTGATCAGACCTATGGATATCCCCGCCACGTGTTCCCTTATGGGAACGCCGGCGTCCATCAGGGAGAGGGAACCACCGCACACGCTCGCCATGGACGTGGAACCGTTGGAGGAGAGTATGTCCGAGACCACCCTTACGGTATAGGGGAAGGTATCTTCGTCGGGTATTAGAGGCTCAAGCGCCCTTTCGGCGAGGTTCCCGTGTCCTATCTCCCGACGCCCCGGACCCCTCATTGGCCTGACCTCCCCCACGGAGAAGGGCGGGAAGTTGTAGTGAAGCATGAACCTCTTGAACTCCTCCACGTCCAGCTCCGTCATCATCTGCATGTCCTCGTGGGTGCCGAGGGTTGTGGAGACGAGCGCGAGAGTCTCGCCGCGGCTGAAGATGGCCGATCCGTGTACTCTGGGCAGAACGCCTATCTCCGCGGATAACGGCCTTATCTCGTCTAAGGCCCTGCCGTCTATACGGCGGTTGTTCTCAAGGACGTACCTGCGGAGGGTTTCCTTTTGTAGGTTGTAAAGGATATCGTTTATCTCCACCTCGCTGTCGGGGTACTTCTCGGAGAGAGCCTCTATCACCTCTTCCTTGAGCCTGTCAAGGGCCTCGTTCCTCTCCCCCTTCGTCCCTGCCAGCATCGCGTCAAGGAGACGATCCTTCACCAGGGCCACGACATCCTCCTTTAGCCCCTCCGGATAGGTCAGGAGGGTGGGTTCAAACTTCTCCTTACCGAAGTGTTCCCTCAGCTCCTCCTGAACGTTGGCTATCAGCTCTATCGGTTCACGGGCAACCTCAAGGGCCTCAAGGAGAACCGACTCCGGTACCTCCTTCCCCCCCAGCTCTATCATGTGGAACTTCCCTCCGGGCGTGCCGGCCACGAGCAGGTCAAACTCCCCCTCCTCCACCTCATCGTTCGTCGGGAAGAGGATGAACTGACCGTCCTTACGGGTCATCCTGACCGCCCCTATGGGTCCGTTGAAGGGTATCTCGGAGAGGGTGAGGGCGACCGATGAGGCTATGGCACCGAGGAAGTTGCCCTCGTACTCCATGTCGTAGGATATGAGCATAACGGCCAGCTCAACGTCGTCCGTCATACCCTTGGGGAAGAGGGGCCTCAGGGAACGGTCTATCGCCCTGCCGTAGACGATCTCCTTCTCCCTCGGCTTTCCCTCACGGCGGAAGAAACCTCCGGGTATCTTTCCGGCTGCGAAGGACTCCTCCCTGTACTCCACAAGGAGAGGTAGAAAGTCCCGCTTGTTCTTGGGATCGGCCTTCCTGTACGTGGCGGCGGCCAGCACGACCGTGTCCCCCATCCTGACGAGGGCAGACCCCGCCGCCTGCTTCGCCCAGTGATCCGCCGGTTCTATGACGAGCGTCCGCCCGTTGAAGTTTAACTCGTACTTCTTCCGCATACTGCTACTTCACATCCCTGAGGCCGAGTGCCTTTATCACCCTTACGTAGGTCCTGTAATCCGTACGTTTGAGGTAGCGCATCAGCTTCTTACGCCTCTCAACCAGCTTAAGGAGGCCATAGCGGGTATGGACGTCCTTTCTGTGGCGCTTAACGTGCTCCGTGAGGTGTTTTATCCTCTGCGTCAAGAGGGCTATCTGCACCTCAGGGGAACCCGTGTCCTTCTCGTGCCTCATGAAGTTCTTCGCTACATCTTCCTTCTCGGGCCTGAAAACCATAGGCGGGGATTATACTGGTGAAAGGTGTGGTATTTCCGTACCGGGATTCACCTTCAGATCATCCCACCGTCCACGACTATAACCTGCCCCGTGATGTAGGAGGCCCTGTCGGATAGGAGAAAGGCTATAACGGAGGCTACCTCCTCCGGCTTACCGGGGCGCTTAAGGGCCGTACCTTCCACGTACCTCTTTTTGACCTCCTCCGGAAGGCTTTCGGTCATCTTCGTCTCTATGAAACCGGGGGCCACGGCCACCACCCTGACGTTCCGGCTGCCCATCTCCTTCGCGAGGGACTTGGTGAAGGCTATGAGACCGGCCTTTGAGGCCGCGTAGGCCGTCTGCCAGGAGTTCCCCACTATGCCAACGACGGAGGAGACGTTAACTATCACCCCACCCCTCTTCATGTACTTCAGAACGGCACGGGAGAAGTGGAAGGCGGCGAACAGGTTGACCCGGAAGACCTTCTCCAGATCCTCGTCGGATATCCTCAGGAGGGGTTTGTCAAGGGTCATGCCAGCGTTGTTGACGAGGGCGTCTATACGTCCGAACTTATCGTACGTCGCCTTAACCACCTCCCTGGCACTCTCCGGTCTGGACACGTCGGCGGCGAGTATAAGGTCCTCCGGAAACTCCTCCTTCAGGCTCTCCGGGGGTCTCCTGCCTACGAGGGTGAGGGACCATCCCTCCTCCTTTAAGGCTCTTGCCGTTGCGAGGCCTATACCTCTCGTTGCACCGGTTATTATTGCGACTTTCATGCTACGATTTTACGGGTGGTAGGGGGTAATTAGCGTTGTTTTTCGTACTTCCCCCTTACAATTGCCCCTATACCGTGATAACTTTGCTCATAACTGCGATCATGAACCGCTTAAAAGGACAAAAAAGCCCCTACCTGCTTATGCACGCCGACAACCCCGTGGACTGGTATCCGTGGGGAGAGGAGGCCTTTGAGAAGGCGAAGCGGGAGGATAAACCCGTATTCCTGTCCATAGGGTACTCCTCCTGCCACTGGTGCCACGTTATGGAGGAGGAATCCTTCAGCGACCCGGAGGTCGCGGAGGTGTTAAACCGGGTCTTCGTAAACGTCAAGGTGGACAGGGAGGAGAGGCCTGACGTGGATCGCAAGTACATGACCTACTGCACCCTCATATCGCGGAACTGCGGGTGGCCCCTAAACGTACTGTTAACACCGGACGGAAGACCCTTCGGTATCTTCACCTACCTTCCGAAACCCGCCCTCATATCCCTCGCTCTGGAGGTTGAGAGGCTGTGGAAGAACGACCGGGAGAGGATAACGAGAGTCGCGGAGCAGACCGAGAGTATTTTCAACAGCCTGAAGACCTTTTCCCCTAAGGCCGAACCTTCCTTCAACGTCGCCCAGAAGGTCTACGGGGACCTGAGGGACAGGTACGACCCCCTCTACGGAGGCTTCGGCACGGCTCCCAAGTTCCCCACGGTACACAACGTCCTCTTCCTCCTCCACTACCACGACCTGACGGGCGACGGCACGGCCCTGAGTATGGCGACGCATACCCTGACGTCCATGCGCAAGGGGGGGATATACGACCACGTGGGCTTCGGCTTTCACAGGTACTCCGTGGACAGAGGATGGAAGGTCCCCCACTTTGAGAAGATGCTCTACGATCAGGCGATGCTCATCCTCGGGTATGCGGAGGGTTACGCCCGCACCGGCAAAGATCTCTTCAGGAGGACCGTGGAGGAGACGGTGACCTTCCTGAAAGACGAGATGTTATCGCCCGAAGGTGCCTTTTACTCTGCCGTAGACGCCGACTTCAACGGCGAGGAGGGTGGATACTACGTGTGGACGTACGAGGAGCTGGAGAGCCTGCTCAAACCGGAGGAACTGGCCCTTCTGAGGGAATGTTACGACGTAAGGCCCGAAGGGAACTACGAGGGTAAGAACGTCCTCTACGCCATGGAATGCGACGAGTTTGAAAGGAGGATCTCGGAGTTTGAACCGATAAGGAAAAAACTCTTAAGGGCAAGGAAACGCCGGGGGGAACCCTTTAAGGACACCAAGGTACTCACCGACTGGAACGGTCTCACCGTGGCGGCACTCTCACGGGCGGCTTTCGTCCTGAACCGAAAGGAGTACGCCGACCTGGCCGAAAGAACGGCGGAGTACGTACTAAATCACCTCTACGGCAAAGGTGGCCTTCTGCATACGGATAGCGTACCGGCCACGCTTGAGGATTACGCCTACCTCATATACGGTCTTTTACACCTGCACTACGCAACGGGAAGGGAGTCCTATCTGAAGTGGGCATTTACTCTTACGGATGAAGCCGTGGATAGGCTGTGGGGCGAGGAACGTGGAGCCTTCGTATCCGACAGGGTGTCCGACGTGGCCGACATGTACGACGGCGCCCTTCCCTCCGGCAATTCCGTTATGCTGTACGATCTCAAGGTACTGAAAGCGATAGGGGGAAAGTACGGGGATAAGGTAAACGCCCTCAGTGGGACCCTCGCCGGGTTCGCGGAGAACGTTCCTTCCGGTGCCTCCTTCTCCGCTCTCGCCCTGACGTCTGGCCCGGGGTACGAGGTGGTGGTCGTGGGTAGTAGTGATCCGTGGGAGGACGAGGTGGTGGACGTACTGAGGGAAAATCCCCTGCCCGATGCCGTATATCTGTTCGTAAGCGGTGAGTGGTCATCCCATCTCCCTCTATCAAAGGACAGGGACGCCAGAGACGGACGCACGACCGTTTACATCTGTAAGGATAAGTTGTGCTACCGACCGGTTAACACGCCCGACTCCCTCCGCACCCTCATCCGCAAGATTGCGCGCAAGATCTGACCTTCCCTTCCGAGGTTAAGGATACGGTTAAACGGATTGAAATCGTTATACGATCCTGCAAACGGTTCTCATTACCACTTGCAAAGTGAGATTCTTCCCTTTATAGAATATACGCCTTATGATGGAGAACAGGGATCTCAAAGACTTCAAGCCGAAGGGGGCGGTGGCCTTCTTCATCGCTATGATCCTGATGTACGCGGTCATGTGGTTTTCCATATACGCCCTTCTGATAATCTCAAGAGGAGGTTAGAGCCATGAGATGGGACTTCATAGACGAGTACGAAGCGTGGGCGTTAAAAATCTCCCTCGGTCTCGTCCTCGTGTTCTTCGTGGCCGTTATAGGTATAGCCGTCCTCAAGGGGATAGACGTACCCACGTGCGTAACCGACTTCAAGCCCTTTGACAAGGGCGAACTCGTCCAGATAGGGCCAAGGGAGTACCAGCTAAAGCTCCTCGGCCGTATGTGGGCTTTCCAGCCAAACGAGGTGGTCGTACCGGTGGGTTCCAAAGTAACGATATACACCACGAGTATTGACGTACAGCACGGCTTTGAGATAGAGGGGAAGGCCGTCAACCTCATGACCATCCCCGGAGCCGTGAACAAGGCCGAGGTGGTCTTCAACAGGCCCGGTGAGTACCGATTCGTGTGCAACGAGTTCTGCGGCATAGGACACCAGAGCATGTACGGCGTTATAAAGGTCCTGCCCGAGGCCGAGTACGAGAAGTGGAAGCAGGAACACGGAATGTAGGAGGTGAGCCATGAAGATAGAAAGGTATCTAAGGAACATAACCTTCTGGCACATGATGATAGGGATCCTCTCCATGGCCACGGGGGTGACCTATGGACTCTTTCAGGTTCTGGCAAGGGCGGGAATATACGACTACGGCATATTTACCTATGGAACCAAGTTGTACTATCAGGGTCTTACCCTCCACGGCGTACTCAACGCCATAGTGTTTACGACCTTCTTCATAGTCGGATTCCTCTACATCGTTACGGAGGTATCCCTTAAGAGGAAGCTCAACAGGGGTCTGGTGTACCTCTCCTTCTGGACGATGGTCGTAGGGACCCTTCTCGCCGCGTGGGCGATCTTCACGAACAGGGCCACGGTACTCTACACCTTCTACCCTCCCCTTCAGGCCCATCCGGCGTTCTACATAGGTGCCACCCTCCTGATAGTGGGGTCCTGGATAGCCATCCTGAACACCGTTATAACCCACCTGAAATGGCGGAAGGAGAACCCCGGCAAACTTACACCTCCCCCCATGGTCGCCGTTCACGCCACGTACGCCGTCTGGTTCCTTGCAACGCTCGGTGTAGCCATTGAAGTCCTGTTCTTCCTGATACCGTGGTCCATGGGTTGGGTTAAGAGCATTAATCCCGAACTCGCCCGTACCCTCTTCTGGTGGTTCGGTCATCCCCTCGTTTACTTCTGGCTTCTGCCGGCATATCTGGCCTGGTACTTCCTCCTGCCCCGTATAGCGGGTGGAAAACTTTACTCAGAGCCTATGGCCCGCGTGGTCTTCATAATGTTCATACTCTTCTCCCTGCCAGTGGGTACCCACCACCAGTTCTCCGACCCCGGTATAAGTAACACGTGGAAAGCCGTCCAGGCATTCCTGACCTTCATGGTGGCCGTACCCTCACTCCTCACGGCTTTCAACCTCGCCGCCTCCCTTGAGTACGCCGGCCGTGTCCGGGGTGGAAACGGTCTATTCGGCTGGATAAAGACCCTCCCCTGGAGGGACTACCGCTTCGCCGGCATGGTCGGCCCCATGATAGTGTTCATATTCGGAGGTATAAGCGGTATAGTGAACGCCTCTTACAACGTGAACCAGGTCGTACACAACACCTCCTGGATACCCGGCCACTTCCACATGACCGTTGGTACGGCTTCCGCGATGACCTTCCTCACCCTCTCCTACATCCTTATGGAGAAGCTGTTCGGTAAGAGGCCGTGGAGCAAGAAGCTGGCCACCCTCCACGCGTACCTCTGGGTCGTTGGTGTCCTCATCTTCGCCTGGGGCATGATGCAGCTCGGCCGCGCCGGGATACCGAGGAGAACCCACCTCGGCCTATCCCCCTACATGAACCTTGAGGAGAAGATCCTGATGGGCATAGCCGCCGTGGGCGGCGTCTTGATGTTCACCTCCTTCCTGATATACTTCATAAACTTCCTCGTCACCGTCTTCAAGAAGCCCGACGTTAGCGAGGCCGAGATTGAGAAGGTAGACCTTGAGTTCACCGACGCGTACCACAAGGAGAACGAGAACCTTCCGCGCTATCTGGACAACTTCACCATCTGGCTCGCAATAGCCGTCTTCCTCCTCATCGTTACGTACGGACCCATCTTCTACGACGTCTTCCGCTCTACCTACGCCGTACCCAACGCCTTCAGCCCGTTCAACCCGCTTAACCTGATAAAGTAGACGGAAGATCCACGGTTGTGGGGGGACTTATTTGCAAAGTCCCCCCTTTTTTATGCCGTTCAATCTTATAATTTTCGTGTTATGCTCTGGATTGTAAGTGTCAGTCTGTCGGAAGCGTATCTGAAGTCGGCGCTTAAGAATAGGCCGTCGTCTGCCCGCATGCTTAAGGTGCCTTCCTCCTCCACTGCCAGACCCTTCGTGGCCGTGGGTGGGTACGGGTACCTTATCCTTTCCAATCAGGACGGGGACGCCGTTCCCTTCAACTACATAGACATCTCCGGCACCGGCACGCCCGTGGGAGCCGGGGACGACTGGTGTTCCGGATCCGATGCGGGCACGCTCTACTACCTCGGATTCCCGTTCCCATTTTACGATCAGACGAAGGACTCCATATCCATCTGCTCCAACGGTACGGTGATACTTGAGAACACCTCCACGTACGTGGGTCTGTCCAACGCACCCCTTCCTGACACCGTACAGGCCGGCTTCGTGGCCGTGATGTGGGACGACCTCAACCCCGCAGCCACCGGTGCCGATGACATATACTTCCAGTCCTTCACCTCCTGCCCTGACGGGTACTCCGGCGCCTGTGCCGTGGTGCAGTGGAACAACGTTCCGAGGTTCGGCGGAAGCGTCTTCATGAACTTTGAGGTCATATTCTACGATAACGGGAACATAAAGCTCCAGTACAACTCCGCCGTTGATTACAACGATGCCACGGTGGGTATGCAGGACTCCACCGCCGCCACGGGTGCGAATCCCGACTGGTACGTCCAGTACGTTTATGGCGGTGTACCCGACAACCACGTCCCCGATAGCGGTACGGCCATCCTAATAAGGTTCATCCCCGTACAGACCAACGATGTCGTGGTGTTTGACGTCAACCCGGACGAGCTTATCCCCGTTTCTCCCGTTAACGTGACGGCTCAGGTGTTCAACGCCGACACCCTCCCCATCGCGGGGTTCACCTTCCACGTTGACATCTACGACACCGTTACTAACACCGTAGTATTCTCGGCGGATACTTCGGTAGATCTCTCCCCACGGGATATAAATACGGTCACCTTCTCCGCGTTTACACCGTCCGACCGCAAATTCTATAAAGCGGTGGTCTACGTGACGGACAGCCGGGATCCCGATCCGACCTACGATACATCTCAGACCCGTTTCAGAACCCACGTGAGAGTTGGGGACGTACTTAACACGTTCTCTCTGAGGGTTGACCCCCTGCTCGGTCAGAACTTCTGGTTCGTAACCTACAACCCGACCTACCGGAGGTTCTTCATAAGCGACTACTACGGTGGGGTGTACTCCTTTGATCCGGGTGATCCCGCCGGCACCTTCAGGATGGAGACCTGGGCCTTCGCTCCGGTTTACGACCCCTATCTCAACCATCCCTTCGGCATAGCCACGGACAACGACAGTCTCTTCTTCCTTGGACACCTTGAGTACGACGGCTGGTACGTCTACGGTGAGGCTCTGGCGTCCTACCGGGAGGTATCCCCCGGAGTATTCGCCTGGACCGGGGACACCCTTGACCTCTTCTTTATAGCCGCGGCCATAACCTACGGAATGGACTACCAGACCGGAACCCGCGATGCCCTCTGGTTGGTGGTGTCCGACGGAACTTCACACGCCGCCACGCTGATCAACCCCACGACCGGTACCGTACGCAAGAACGTCCCTCTCACCGGTCTTCTGGACATACCTACGGGAATATCCTACCTCCCCTACACGGGCGAACTCCTCCTCACCGACGGCAAGAAGGTTTACCGTGTTGACACCACGGGTAACATCGTGGACGCCTACTACACCCCCGGAAACCTCCCGCTCTACGACCTTGACGTATACGAGGCCTGCTCTGGAGGTTCAACCGATCCCGTAGTGGCCTACGCCGTAACACCCGGAGACACCCTGAACACCGTCCATATCGTCGCCACGGGGTACTACTGCGATCAGGTCATAAGCGTGGCCGAGAGGCCGAAGGTGGAGAAGGAGAAGGTCAGCCTGTACGTGAGCGGCAGGACGGTGAGACTGCGTGGAGCCGACGGCGTAGCCTACGTCTACGACCTCGCCGGCAGGCGCGTTGGCACCTTCAGGGCGTCCGAAACCTTCACCTTCAACCGTAGCGGCGTCTTCTTCGTGAAGGCCGAAGATCGCGTCTTTAAAGTAGTCGTGAGGTAAGAAGGACCTTCCCGCCCTTTCGGGGGGCCGTACGGCCCCCCCTTTTTGTTGGGGCGACCCTAAAATACCCCGATGCGTCTGCTGAAAGAGAAGGTGGTGTATAAGGGC
>WFXS01000009.1 GCA_015490465.1 Caldifarciminota bacterium | reverse complement strand
TCGGAGATGTGTATAAGAGACAGCTTCTACGCTTCGGAGAGCTTCATCTTCTCTTTCCAGATCTCAAGAGCCTTTGGCCGTATCTCCTACCCTTACGTGGACTTTAGGATCCCCCTCATAACGAAGGAACTCTACGCCTACTCCTTCGGCCTTTCCTTCGTATGGAAGATTACGCAGTAGGTACGACCGTAGAATAGAATCGGCGTGAGCAACAGGGAGAAAAGGCGTCAGGAGATCATCCTGTCCGCGATGAAGGTTTTCATAGAAAAAGGTATAGACAACACTTCCATGGAAGATCTGGCCAGAGCTCTTGGGACGACCAAGAGTTACTTTTACTTCTACTTTAAGTCCAAGGAGGACCTGATAATCAGCATCTTCCAGTATCTCAAGGACAGGGCGCTGATGGAACTGGAGAAGGCCCTTGAGAACGTGGACGACCCCGTCAGAAAGCTGGAGATCTGGATAAGGGAACACTTCAGGCAGGTGAGGGAGAATCCGGACTTCCTCCGTTTCGTGTACAACTTCGTCTTCTCTTCAATGGCCCGGAGAATAGACGTCGTCAGCAACCTGAAAAGGAGGGACAGGTACTTCGGTCTGCTGTCGGACATAATCCGTGAGGGGCAGGAGAGGGGAGCGTTTATTCCCGGAAGTCCGGAGGCGATCTCCTACGCTATGCGTGGTACGATATACGGTGCCATGAGGTACCTGTTTGAGGAGAAGGGGGAGGAGGATTTCTCCGAAGTTGAGGATACGGTCGTTAACCTCATACTCAACGGGATTCTCAGGAACTGATCGCCGGAGGGATAGGGTTAGAGGTCGGGATAACAACTTGAACTTCGTTTTTACCCGTTTTGCCGCCCTATAATCACCGGCTCATGTCCGGTAAGTACCTGTGGAGGTTGGGCCTGATCGCCGCACTCTTCGCCGGAGGCATATACCTTCTGATGCCAACGTACAGGCTCCTCACGATGAGCCACGAGGAGCAGGAGAAGATGGGCAGACAGGCCCTGTTTGAACTCAAAAAGCGAGCCTTAAACCTCGGTCTGGACATTCAGGGAGGAATGTACATAGTCCTGTCCGTGGACAAATCAAAAGTGAAGGATCCCGAACAGTTGAAGGACGCAGCGGACAGGGTGGTGGAGGTCATAAGGAACCGTGTGGACCAGCTGGGTGTATTTGAGCCTGTAATTCAGAAGGTGGGTGAGGACAGGGTAATAGTCCAGTTGCCCGGCGTGGTAAGCAAGGAACGGGCGAGGAACATCATCGGTAAGACCGCCCTTCTGGAGTTCAAACTCCTTGCCGACGATAAGGTCTTTGCCGACTTCCTGAAAAGCGTTGACGACCTCCTCAGGAAGAAGGAGGGGTTTGCGTCGGATACCGGGAAGGCCGGGCCGTTCACCCGTCTACTTATTGGATACGAGGGGGACGTGGCGGTCCTTGAAGAGAACTGGGAGAAGGTTGATAGCATACTGAACCTTCCCGACGTAAAGAGGTTGATCCCTCCGGGGTACCAGATACTCTGGGGTCGCACGATCGTTACCAAGGACGGGAAGAAACTGCGCAAACTCTTCCTCGTACAGAAGCGTACACCCCTTACGGGGGCCCATCTCGTAGATGCGAGGGCGTCCCTCGGTCAGCAGCAGATGGCGGGGCAACCCGTCGTCCACATCACGTTTGACCGCGTGGGTGCAACCATATTCGCCCGGCTTACGGGTGAGAACGTGGGTAGGAGGCTGGCCATAGTTCTGGACGGTGTGGTACAGTCCGCTCCGAGGATACAGGAGAGGATACCCACCGGTAACGCCCAGATAACCGGTATACCCTCCCTTCAGGAGGCCCAGGACCTCGCCGCCATACTGAGGGCGGGCGCCCTTCCGGTTCCGGTGAAGGTTGAGGAGGAGAGGATCGTCGGTCCCACCCTCGGTGCGGACTCCATCCGCAGGGGTATGATGGCCCTCGCCGTCGCCTTCGTCCTCGTTGTCCTCTTCATGATCTTCTACTACCGTGTAGCCGGTGTAATAGCCGTTCTCGCCCTGCTCGCCAACCTCATCTTCATCCTTGACATAATGGCCATGCTCAACGCCACCCTGACGATGCCCGGTATGGCGGGCCTTATCCTGACCGTGGGTATGGCCGTGGACGCCAACGTCCTGATATTTGAGCGTATAAGGGAAGAGCTGCGGAAAGGTAAAACCTTCCGGACGGCCCTGGAAGTAGGGTACGCCAACGCCACCCGTACCATCCTTGACGCCAACATAACCACGCTCCTGACCGCTCTCGTACTGATGTTCCTCGGTGTAGGACCCGTCCGCGGGTTCGCCGTTGTCCTCGCTATCGGTATTATCGTAAACCTCTTCACGTCCATAGTTATGACCCGCTGGATCTTCGGCTATCTCATAGAGGACAGGAAGTGGCAGGCTGTTCCCATTTAAAGGAGGTTAAAGGATGAGAATCAAATGGCTTGAAAATCCCAACGTGGACTTCATGGGGAAGAGGCGCATCGCCTACGTAATCTCTGCTCTTCTGGTGACCGTAGGCCTCATCTCCCTTCTGCTCCGTCTCACACCTCTCGGCTCCTTCGCAGGTATCAAGCAGACCTGGTCCATAGACTTCACGGGTGGAAGGCTCGTTCAGGTCTACGTTCAGGCCCCAATAGATGCCGTCCGTAGTGCAACCCTAAAGATGGGCATAAAGGCGGAGATCCAGAACGTGGGGATTGCGAACGAATACCTCATAAAGTACAAGGAGAACGTGGAACCCGACAGCCTCGTCAAGGGGCTTGAGAAGTTCCTCGGTAAGAACGTACGCCTTGATAGGGCGGAACACGTGGGACCCAAGGTAGGAGCGGAGTTGCGGGAGAAAGCCCTGATATTGACTCTCGTGGGTCTGATAGTCATACTGTTTTACATCTGGTTGAGATTTGACATACTCTTCGGTCTGGGTGCCACGATCGCCCTGTTCCACGACGTCATAATAACGTGGGGCATACACTCCCTGTTCGGCTTTGAGACCGATATGACCGTGATAGCAGCCCTCCTTACCCTTATCGGTTATTCCATCAACGACTCCATAGTCGTGGCGGACCGTGTAAGGGAGTACCTCGGAAGGTTCAGGCTCGTGGACGTTTCTCCGAGGGATCTTGAGCGCATCTTTAACGACGCCATAAACTCCACCCTCTCCCGTACCATCATAACGTCCTTCACAACGTTCCTCGTCGTTTTCTCCCTTCTCCTTTTCGGCGGTCCAGTGCTCTTCAACTTCGCCTTTATTCTTACCATAGGGGTATTCGTAGGTACGTACTCCTCAATATTCGTGGTTTCCTCCCTCGTGCTTGACTGGAGACTGCGAGGCATGAAGAAGAGGGAGTGAGGTGGAGGTATCTACCTCTACTTATCCTGTTATCCTGCAGGGGCGATGGGGTAGTTTCGGTTGTAGCCGCGTACGATGGAACGCCCCTGAGGTTGTCCTTAAAAACAGTTCGTGAGGAGGTGAGAGGAGGTACGGTCGTAAGGATTGAAGGAGAAAAGGTAACCTACGACTCCCTTCCTTCTATTGGCCTTGAAGAGGTGTGCGTTGAAGATATCGCACCCTATCCGGGGGTACGTCTGGCTCTGCGGACGATGGCAGAAAGGGAGGGATGGATGCCGAACGAATACGTTAACCGGTACCTGTCCCGGATCCCGGATAGTCTGAGGACCCTACACGATTACGCCACCCTGTTCCGGCTATATCTGAAACGGGGGAACGTACGGGAGGCCGGAGCCATCTTAGACAGCATGAGGAGGTTGACCTCCCCTTTATCTCTGGCCGTTGACCTCCTGACCTGGGGAGAGAGGCCCGATACGCTCGCCTCCCTTCTGGGTCCCCTCTACCCCTACGAGGTTGAGTACTACAAGGCCACGGGAAACTATGACGCCCTGAAATCTCTCCTTTATCAGGCCTTCCGACGGGATCCAGCTCTTCCTGGCCTCTACCTCTACGACTTCGCGTGGGCTTCCCTCTATTCGGGGGATACCTCCCTCTTCCTTGAGGCCATGGGGTACGCGTGGGCAGTGTACGGAGACACGTCCGCCCTATCAACCCTGAGAGAGTTCGGAGCGAGTGTGAAGGTGAAGTATCCTGAGGTTCCGGATATCACCCTCCGCACACTGCGTGGAGATACCCTATCTCTGAGATCCCTTAGGGGGAAGGTCGTCCTGATAGTATTCTGGAATAGTACGTGTTCGGCCTGTACGGAGCAGATACCCGCCCTATCTTCCCTCTCCGGAAGGTTGGAGGGACGTCCCTTTCTAATGATCGCCGTAAGTAAGGAACCGTCGGGCAGACTGAAGGACTTCAACGTCCTCTACCCTGTCGTTCCCGGAGGGGCGCACGTATTTGATGCCTTTTCCATCTTCGGTGTTCCCTCCTACGTCCTCGTATCTCCGGCCGGAAGAGTGGTCAGACGGTGGATAGGGAAGCGGGTGGACGTCCACGATCTGGAGAGAGCCATCAGGAGTCTCCTTCCCGGAGGTGGGCCTTGAGATAACGGAGAAATACGGGATCTATCTCCCGTTTGGAGCGGGTTTGGGGATCGTACGCCACCTGAACCGTTCTCGCCCTCGCACACAGTTCCCCTCTACCGTTGTAAACCTCGTAGTTAATCGTAAAGCTCGTCCTCCCTATACGGGAGACCCACGCCACGACCTCAACGTCGTCAAGCAGGAACAACGGCCGGAGGTAGTCTATCTCCGCCCGTGCTATGACGAAATGGAAGTTCCCGTACTTTGCGAAGTACTCCTTGAACATGAGGACGCGGGCATGCTCTATGTAGGAAAGGTACACGGCGTTGTTGACGTGTCCGAGGGTATCCACGTCCCTGTACATTACGGTCAGTCGGGCCTTTACCAAGGGAGGTATTTTAACGGGGCTATGGGGAGGAAGAAAAGGAGTCCATACCGTCTCCCCGGATCTGTCTTTCGGCGGTATAATTTACGAGGGAGGTAAAAAATGGCTATTAACGCGAAGGAAAGGCTTGAGGTGTGGACGTACGAGGAATATTTACGCCTCAACGATGGCAGACGCTACGAGGTAATAAACGGGAGGTTAGTACAAATGCCCGCGCCGGGGTTTGAGCATCAAAAAACGTCCATTAATCTCGCATCTCTCCTCCTGTAGTTTGCGGAGGAAAAGGGTAAAGGTCAGGTTTTAGCGTCTCCCTTTGACGTTATCCTTTCCGAGACTGTGGTTGTTCAGCCCGATATCCTTTTCATCTCCAAGGGGAGACTTGAGATAATAGGCGAGAAGGCCATAATGGGGCCTCCCGATCTGGTAGTTGAGATAATCTCTCCTACAACGGTAAGGAGGGATACGGTCGTTAAGAAGAGCATCTACGAGAAGTTTGGAG
>WFXS01000008.1 GCA_015490465.1 Caldifarciminota bacterium | reverse complement strand
GTATAGCCCCGAACTTCGCTCCCAGATCCTCCTGCCACAGGTGGGCGAGGGATAGTGCTAACTGGAGCTGCCCGTGAACGTCCCCCATTACGAGTATGGGAGCCTCGTTCTGCATATGTTTATTGTAAGGGGGCGAGTAAGGTGTTGAAGGGGTTAGAGATAGACCTGAAGGAGGTTATCAAATGAGGGTGAAGGGGAAGGGTTTACGGGGGTATAATTCGGAGACGAAGGAGGTTGAAAATGGCTGTAGCAGTTAAGGAGAGGCCGAAGAAGGAGGTTTGGACCTACGAAGACTACCTTCGCCTTGCGGATGACAGACGGTACGAACTCATAAACGGGAGGTTGTACGAGATGCCGGCACCCACGCCCTGGCATCAGGACATCTCAAGGAATCTTGAGTTTTTGATGTGGAACTTCGTCCGAGATAAGAAGTTGGGCAAGGTCTATGACGCCCCCATAGACGTAGTTTTGGGGGATAGGTACGTCTTACAGCCCGATATAATCTTCATCTCCAAGGAGAGACTTGGGATAATTGGCGAGAAGGCCATAATGGGGCCTCCAGATCTGGTCGTTGAGATAATTTCACCTGCAACGGTGAGGAGGGACACGGTCGTTAAGAAAGAGATATACGAGAGGTTTGGAGTTAGGGAGTACTGGATCGTTTATTCCGATGAGAGGGCCATTGAGGTGTGGGTTTTGAGCGATGAGGGTAAGTACGAACTTTTCAGCGTAGCAGAGGGCGAGGGTAAGGTTAAGAGTAAGGTGTTGGAGGGACTGGAGGTAGACCTTAAAGAGGTTTTCAAATGAGTATAGCCATCCATTTCATCCAAGAAACCTCATAAGAGCAAATATAACCCCTATTATCACCAACGTTTGAGACACCCAGAACACGAACATCCACTTTATAAGGTCGGCCTTCATGCTGTGCATCTCGGCCCGGAGATTACCTATCTCCTCGTACATCTCGGCGCGTAGTTTCCCAATCTCCTCCGCAAGTCTCCGGGCGAACCTCTCCTCAAGGAGTCGAAAGAGGTGATCCCTCGTCCTTTCCCTTTCCCCCTCAATCACCTCAAGAAGGGCGTTCACTCCGTCTTCACCAAGTTTTTCTTTTAAAACGTTCAAAGCGGAGAGTTTGCCCATTCCAACTCCTATTATAAGGGAGAAATTGTGTTGAGAAGATAATCCGCAAGTAGAGAAGCACATCTCTCGGCCGTAGAATAAGGCGATGGCTGTCGTAAAGACACCTACGACCCCACAGGAGAGATTGGAACTGGCCAGGAGGTACCTCCAGAACGCCAGGGAGACCTTGAAGAAGGCCGGGGTCAAAAAGAGGACGGGAAGGTACGAGGACATAAAGTACGTCTCCTCTGCCGCCGGGATAGCCTATCTCGCTGCCCTTGAGGCTCTAAAGGCGCTATTTATCCAGGAAGGTTTGATAAGCGATCTGCGGAAGGTGAAGAACGTCAGGACGGTGTATTCTCTCATAAACAGGCTAACGAGGATAGGGAAGGACAGGGACGTGCTTAAGGATCTGTTTGATGACGTGTATAAGATCCTCCACGTTGCCGCCTATTATCGGGAGCTGCAGAACAAAAAATCTGTGGATGCGGGCTTTGAACAGGTTGAAAAGATAATCCGTATAGTAGAAAAGCACATCTCCCGGCCGTAGAATAAGACGATGGCCGTCGTAAAGACACCTACGACCCCACAGGAGAGATTGGAACTGGCCAGGGGGTACCTCCAGAACGCCAGGGAGACCTTGAAGAAGGCGGGGGTTGACAGGAGAAGGGGGGCGTACATAGACCTCAAGTACATCTCCGAAGCCTCCGGGACGGCTTACTTAGCGGCCTTAGAGGCACTGAAGGCTATCTTCCTGTGGGAAGGGTTGATCTCGCCGGAGGATATCAATCGCAAGCTAAAAAAAGTTGATATGTATGACTCCTATTTGAAAAGGCTTACACGAATAGGGAAGGATAAAGATCTGTTGCGGGGTCTGTTCAAGGACGTCTACGATATCCTTCACATAAGCGGGTACTATCGGGAACTGCAGAACAAAAAAGCCATAGATGCGGGCTTTGAACAGGTTGAAAAGATAATACGCATAGTGGAGAAGCATATCGGCGCATAACTTCCCCACACGCGCGCTGTTCGGGGGTATAATGGGGGGTGATGAAAGGGGGAAGATTAAAGAGGGCTGTTGTTAATTTAACTATTGCTTCAGTAGTATTGTCTTCTCCAGTTTCTGTGTTTAGAGCGTATAAAGATAGATATTTTAGGGCACAAGTATCGGAAGTCTATGCACAGGCTCCCACTTACAATTTGGAAAAATTTTATAGGTTTGCCAGAGGGGAAAAAATAATAGAGCCCTTTGATGCTTATGACATTATAGATTTACTTTCAAAACGTCAAATCATCTCCAGCGTGGATGGGTTGGGGGCGGCGGTGGATTCCCTCAAAGCCAACGACGCCAGTGTTTTTGAGTTCCAGCATGAGAAAGTCTATGACTACAAAGTCGGCTCCCTCTCCGGCGGGAAGGATGTTTATGTGAGAGTGAAAGCCAAAGGCATTGGGCCAGGAGGCTACAGTTTAATTACTTATTTATATCTTGTCGATAGGAATACTCAGGATACCGTTGGCCTAGGAGGAATTTCTTTGAGGAGGTGGGGCATGCCCCACGCCTCCACCAACACAGCCCGACCATGGAAGTTCGCAGACCTTGCAGAAGACGTCCAATCTTTTATCAAAGCACTCCGCGTCTATGAGTTCAAAGACAGGTATGTGGCGTTCTTTGCGGCACAAGAAGTTTTCGATGAAGATATTGAGTTTAAGTACGATCATAAGTTCAGATTCTTTGTCATCCCAAAGGCAATGGAGGGAGAAGAAGGGTGGTTTGAGCCGTATGGGGTTGTGTGGGATGTGCCTGGAGCTAAAGATGAATTGGCAGATGTTTACTTTGTAAGTGCCCTGAGTGAAGGAGGAAAGAGATTTAACTATATGTTGGTTGCATAAATAGGGGAAAGGAAAGATAAAGGTTATTTCAACGTAGCAACTATAGATGTCCCAACTAAAAAGATTGCTTATACTGTAGGATGGATTAACACAGGCGATTGGAAACCCCGAGTAAATGTTAAATATATTAGTTTAGGAAGCAACTATTGACTGCATAAATGCTCCTCCTTTTTCTGCTTCCTCAGCCTTCAACATCCTCAGCACAAACTTCCTCTCCTTCTCCCAATCACTCTCGAGAACAGCCTTCCACCACTCCTGCATTCCTGCGAGGACAGCCATCCTGCTCTCTTCCAAAGAAGCAAGGTACTCAATGGCATCCTCAATCTCACTCCCGAAGTAAAGATCAAACAAGAACGCCTCAAGATTCCCTCCGTACTCCTCCATCACAATGCGCTGGATCTCAGGAACAAACTCAGAGGGTGGAAGCAGAGGATCACCAGTGAAGACGTCGAAGAAGTGAGATTGCAAAGGATATAAAAATCTGCTTTGATACACCCAATAACCTAAAAGAAACGTTAAACCACCCCGAAGTTCCTCGGCTCAAACCCCTCCGGATTGAGTATCTCAACCTCCCCCTTGTCCTTATACCTGAAGACCATTAAGCCGTTCTTGAAGGCAAACTTCTCAACACCTTCCTGCAGGTTTATGCCGACTACGGCCCCGTATATCCTGTAATTCCTGAACTCCGGAAAGAACTCAAGGAACTTGTCCTTCAACTTTTTGACGAACCCCCTGACGTCCTTAACCTTCAGTGTGGTCTTCGTCTCAACCACAACCACGTACCCATCCCCCACGGCCAGAAAGTCTATCTCAATTTCCTTATCGCCCTTCCTTCTCTTTATGCCTTTACTGATGGCGAAGTCCTGAAAGCCGGCGTTTTTGAGAGCGTCCTCTATGTTGTCAAATATTATCTTCTCGCTGTAGCTCTTCCATACGCCGTTTAACTCCGCTACCGATCTGGTCGTCTTCTTCACCTCAAGGCTCAGTTCTTTGATCATCCTATCTGTCTCCTTGAGCTGTCTGTTGGTTTCCTTGATCATCCTATCCGTCTCCCTCTGGAGTTTCGCCAGCTCCTTAAATATCTCCTTGATCTTTCTGTCGGTCTCCTTCTGGCTCCGCCTGAGTTCCTCTAACCCTTTCCAAAATTCTTCCCTGTAGTCCTTCATCTCCAAATTCTAAGGCTGGGGGATGAATTTACGCTTCTCCAATTTCCGCCTGCCCCGTAAAGCAGTCCCTCTTTCCGTAGTAGAATCTCCACTATGAGGTACGTAGAGCTTGAGAAGAGGGACGGCATAGCCGTAATCCGTATAAACCGCCCGGAGAAGTTGAACGCTCTCGCTCCGGAGGTCCTGGAGGACCTGGAAAAGGCCATAGACGACGTGAACGCTGACACTGGCATACGCGCCGTCGTCATAACGGGGACGGGTAAGGCCTTCGTCGCCGGTGCAGACATAAAGTACATAGGTACCCTTGACGAGGAGGGGGGCTACAGGATGGCGAAGGTGGGGCAGAGGGTCTTCGGTAAGATTGAGGACTCCCCCAAGGTCTTCATAGCAGCCGTGAACGGGTACGCCCTCGGTGGCGGGTGCGAGCTGGCCCTGGCCTGCGACTTTATCGTGGCCTCGGAGAACGCCGTCTTCGGCCAGCCGGAGGTGGACCTCGGCATAATGCCCGGATGGGGGGCCACGCAGCGTATGACCCGGAGGCTTGGTCAGGGGTGGGCCAAATATCTGATACTGACGGGTGAGCGTATATCGGCCCACAAGGCCTACGAGATAGGCTTGGTGCAGAAGGTGGTAAATCACGACAACCTCATGGACGAGGCCCTTAACCTCGCCCAGACCGTGGCCTCAAAGGGGCCTCTGGCGGTGGCTCTGGCGAAGGAGGCGATAAACAGGGCCTTCCAGTTGGGGGACTTCGGTTTTGAGTACGAGGCGAAGCTCTTCGCCCGGACGGTAGGGAGTGAGGACAAGGACGAAGGGGTGAAGGCCTTCTTTGAGAAGAGGAAGCCGGAGTTTAAGGGGAGGTAGTTAAGCGTCAAAGGGTATCGGGTTTTGTGATTTTACCCCCTAAACCGAGCGAAGAACTTATCTATTTCGGGCCGTAGGATTTCCCCCACCTCTGAGAAAACATCCAGAAGGTCCCCGTAAACCTCGGCACCTGCCACGAAGTTCCAGAACTCTTCTCCCACCATAACCTCCCCATGAGCCAGATCGTAAAGTCCCTTCAACGTCCACCTCTCGTAAGGTTGGGGATGGTAAGGGTTGTAAGGTACGGCGAGCCTCCCTTCAACGTGTATATCTGGATTCCCGCTTATGCGTATAGCCTGCCAGATAAGGAGTTTTCTCTTCATAGCCTTGAATTCTTTCTTGTTTGGTTTTACGGAAGTTATGTCTATGAAGTACTCTGAGCCGTCCGGTGTCAGAATGTAAAGGTCGGCACAGTCTTTTGCGACGTTGAGGGTTTTACCTTTCCTCAAACTTCTTAAAGTACGCAGTTCATATTCCTTGTCCGCATCACGCAGGCCGGATAGTAGTTCCTCCATGTATCCGTCTATGAATCTCATCATTTCGGCGAATATCCAGCGCTCCGCCTTTTTCCTTGACCTACAGGGCCTTAACTCGCCGTTCAGAACGTCAACCTGTCTTTTAACGGTGAAACCTGCACCTTTTGCAAGTATCTCCGCCGTCTGCTCCCAGATGGACATACCGAAAGTTGTGTTTATGGATTGAATGAAGGAGAATATGGCGTACTTATCCCTTCCTATTAGCCTGTGGTGAAAGGGCATGTATTCCGTTTCCGGGTTGTAGTTCTCAAGCTTCGCCCTCACGGTTTCTATGAGGAGAGTTTTGATCTCATCCCGGACTTCGGTTTTCATGGTTTCCCCTCGTACACGAAGTAAAAAATACTCTCGTAGTAGGTTTTGCCAGTCCTCTCCGTACGCATGAGAACCGGCCTGTGGAAGACGTCCAACAGATTTAAACCCACCTCTTCCCCTATCTTCGGATACAGGTTGAACTTATCGTTGGCCACCACGAACACCTTCCCGTTGCGTTTGACGTACCTTAGAACGTTCCCGAAGGCCTGAACCATATCCCTGAAGTACTCCTCCCGCGCCCTCTTCCCCTGTCCCTTTGAGGCTGGCCCTATTTCTTTGTCGTCGTACCTCGGAAATCCGAGAAGCTCGTAAGCGTACCTGTGCTGCTCGTGGTAGTCTATTACGCCTATGTAGGGCGGAGATGTAAAAATACCGTCAAACTCCAAACCTTCGGGCAGAGAAATGTACCGGGTATCCCCCTGAAATATCTCTACGGTCGCATCCGTCCTTATTCGGTCAAACTCCTTTATCCTCCTAAGGGTATCGTAGGTGTACCTCCTTATAAACTTGTAGGCCTCCCTTACGGGTTCGCATATCCGTTTGTGCTTTTTGCACCAGTAGGGGCCATAAACCGGCTCTTTTGGACGGGCTAGCTCGTAGTGGGGTATCATCCGGGAGGACCTCGCCGCCCTTGAGAGTATTACCTTCATAACGTCCGAATAGGTGTAATCCTTCAGTATCTCCCTGTAGAACAGGAGTTCCCTTAAGGCCTGTGGGCTGTACCACTTCTTAAGGTAATCGCTCACGTTCTCCGTGTCAATCTCCATTTCCTCCCGGCGTGGGAAGAGGCTCCTTCTACGCTCCCTGAAGTCCTCAAGCCTCCTCAGGGCGTCCTTCAGCTCCCTCTCAAGGAGGGGTATATCGTACTTCTGGGTTTTTACCCTCTGGATAAGGACGTTGAAAGGGGATAGCTCT
This sequence comes from Caldifarciminota bacterium, assembly GCA_015490465.1. Classification (GTDB taxonomy): domain Bacteria; phylum Hydrothermota; class Hydrothermia; order LBFQ01; family LBFQ01; genus JAADCS01. Next base: position 16,277 of record WFXS01000008.1, on the reverse strand, counting down.
ATGCCAACGGCATTAATGCCGAGGACGTTAGCCTCAACGAGCGTGGTACCCGACCCCGAAAAGGGGTCTAAGATGGTATCCCCCGGCCGGAAGAACTTCCTGAGGAAGACCTCAACCAGCTGGGGGATGAACTTGCCAAGGTAGGGGTGGAGGCGGTGGACGTGTTTGGTGCGGACGTGTTCCGGGACGTCGGCAAACGTCAGATCGTTTCCGAGCTTTTCAAGGTTCTTCTTTACGTTTGCAACCCTCTCAATCTCCTGTGCATCTATCTTGTACTTCTGGGCCGCCTCCTCCCACATGGGGGAGGATTATACGGTCGCCGTTGCATATCCCTTGATTCCCCGATAAACCGGAGTTTAAGGGTAGGTAAGTTATCAGACTCTACCGTAGCCGAAATCGTTGTAGAAGTTAGCGTCCTTCCCTCTTAAACAGTACGTACGAATAAACCACTGCCATCACGGCCATAAGCACCGCCCCGCCCACTATCACGACCACCATGGCATCAGGGGACAACAGGGAGGAGATGCCGATGATTAGGCCGTAGAGTACGAAGAGGATACCGAACAGCCTGTGGGTCTTCCTCCAGACCCTCTCCGACGCCAGGGTCCAGGGGGTGCGCACACCGAGGAACCAGTTGTGGGGTAGTTTGGGGAGGTAGTTCCCCAGAAGTACCATAAAGAGGCCGACAAAGAGGCCGATGTACCACGGTTCCAGCCTCCCCCTGAAGGCCGCGAGGACGACCAGACCGTTGAGTACGGCGAAAAGTACGACCGTTATGTCCCTGACCGTACGGACGGTTCCGAGCCTCTCCCTGACCCTCTCCGAGTAGGGGTCAAACTTCGGCAGGTAGGTCATAAGGGCGTACGTAGCCACCATAACCGCCGGTAGGAGAAGGAGAAAGAACTTACTCCCGTAGGAGTCCGGTTCCCCCTCAACGTTGAAGTGTATGGGTACGACGGGCGGTAGTACAGCCACCGCCCACAGGCTCAAACCCACCGAAAGCACCATAAAGGTGAGCGCGATCTTCCTAAGCATCCTCCTTACCTCCCTTTAGTTTCATAAAGAACTCAATCGCCATCTCCAGGACTCCCATATCCAACGAATAGACCACGTTCCTGCCCCGCTTTACGGCTATGACGATGCCGGCACGGGTGAGGCGGTCCATGTGGTAGGAGAGGGAGGGTTGGGATATTCCGAGCCTCTCCCTAAGCTCCTTCTGGGTCAGGTCCCCATCCTTCAGGATCTCCACGATCTTCAGGCGGACGGGGTCGGAGAGGGCGGCGAAGACCTCCTTAAGCATCCTTCCTTCTCAACAGGTAGAGGGCCAGGTTGAGGGCGGAGAGGACGAGGAGGCCGCTAAGGCCGGTTATGCCGACGGTCAGGTCGTCTCCACCCCTCAAGAAGAGGAGGTCAAACCCGCCCACACCGTTCAGGGTGCCGTGGAAGATGGCCGCCGCGAGGGTGGACCTCGCCTTCTCCCGTATGTGAAACATCAGGGGACTCAACAGGGTGGTAAATAGGACCATCATAAAGACACCGGGAACGGGATGTAGGGGGTAATTGTGGCCCTTCAGGATCAGGGGGGCGTGCCATAGACCCCAGAGGGCGCCGACGGTGTAGGACATCCTCCAGAAGCCCATTCCCTTAAACTCGGAGTACAGGAAACCCCGCCAGCCAACCTCCTCGCCGAGGGAGACGAGGGCGTTTATCGTAACCCCGGCCACCATACCGTAGAAGAACAGGGCTACAATCATGGGAACGGTGAGGGTACTGACGGCCTCCCTGATACTCTCCATATCCTGTGGAGATACGGTCCGGCTCAGCCTGTTCATAAGGGCGTCACTGTGGGGCGATAGGCTAACGCCGGGCATCAGGAGATCCACGAGGAACGTTAAGAAGACGATGAAGGGGGGAAAGAACCAGGCCACTAACCACCAGGCGTTGGGATTGAAGCGGAGGCCGAGATCGGGCAGGGGATGGCGTAGTACCTTCAGGGTCAGGACGGCGAGAGCGGGGCCGAACATGTAGGCCGTGGAGACGAAAAGGAGGGCAGAGGGAGGAAGATTGAAGATGTACAGGATAGACGCCACCGCCCAGCTGTACGCGAAGGCCAGAGTCAGGAAGAGGAGCGTCCCTTTCCTCATCACCCGGTATTATAAGGGGGAAACATAAACATATAATGATATGTTTATATAAAGACCCCCCGCCGCAATCCCCGGTAGAATATCCGCACGGATGGCCGCCCGAAAGATGCACTCCCCGACCGCGTCCCCCATCCTCCTTGGCCATAGGGATGGAGGGGAAATATGAGGTTGAGCCTCGTCATACCCGTTTACAACGAGAGGGAATTCTTCCCCCTCCTCTTTCGCAAGGTGTACGAGATGGACTTCGGCCTGCCCAAAGAGATAGTGGTGGTGGACGACTTCTCCAGCGATGGGACGAGGGAGTACATAAGGGAGAACGTGGAGGGCCTTGAGGGGGTGAAGGTGATATACCACGAGAGGAACAGGGGGAAGGGGGCGGCCCTACATACGGCCTTCGCCCACGCTACGGGCGACATAATCGCCATACAGGACGCCGACCTTGAGTACGACCCCGCCGACCTGATCCCCATGATAAGGCTCATAACCGACGGCTACGCCGACGTAGTCTACGGCTCCAGATTCTACGGGAACCCCCACCGCATTCTCTACCACCACCACTTCATGGGGAACAAGCTCATCTCCTTCCTCGTCAACTTATTCAGCGATATGACCTTCTCCGATATTGAGGTGTGCTACAAGGTCTTCAAGCGGGAGGTTCTGGACTACTTTGACCTTACCCTGACGGACTTCGGCTTTGAGGTGGAGTTCACGATGAAGGTGTCTAAAACGGCCAAATACACCAACTGGCGGATATACGAGATGGGAATAAGTTACCACGGGCGGACGTACGCCGAGGGCAAGAAGATAAACTGGAAGGACGGGGTAAAGGCCCTCTTCTACATCCTCCGCTTCGCCTTCTGGAAGCCCAGACTGAAGGACGGGAAACCCGTAAAGGTAAAGGGAGGTTAAGGATGAGGAAGGCTATAGTTGCCGTCAGCATCGCCCCCATTGGCGAGGGTCCCAGCGTCTCCGATTACGTTGCGGAGGCCATAAGGGTCCTGAAGGAGGACGGCAGAGTGGAATGGGAGCTGGGGCCGATGTTCACCACTATTTGGGGGGACCCGGCGGTGATATTTGAGGTCATCCTGAAGATGCAGGAGGCCATGTTCCGGAAGGGGGCGGTACGGGTAAGCACCGTAATAAAGATGGACGAGAGGAGGGATAAGGAGCTGGATCCGAGGAAGAAGGTGGAGGCGGTGATGAGGAAAGTGGAAGAGGAGGCGTAGAAGCGTTTTTAACCAAAAAACACATAAACGAAGGGGGCCTAAGGCCCCCTTTCTATCACCTAATTCTGATTACTTTCTTTATCGTACCTCCACGCCTCAGGAAGTATATCCCTTGTGGCAGATCCTTTAGGTCGGCTTCACCGTAACCTTTTCCAACCAAGGAGCCTGATGCGTTGTAGATCTCGTAATAACCGGAGGATTGGGAAGCTGAGGAGAAACCGGACCCACACTTGCCCTTTCCTGTAGACTTAAACGAGAGATACCAGTATTCGCACGTATATGCTTCTCCACTCCCGCACACGCATCCTTGATAGTACGGATCCTCCGTCGTTAGATCCAAGGGATATCTTAATGGTCTAACGAAGTTAACGTGGAGAGACGGAACAATAGTACTAACATTTATGGGTGAACTATAGATATTTATGGATCCAGAGCAATTGGGTTGATTACCAAGAGAAGGCCTAGTTGTTTTTATAGCATAGTATTGTAAGTAACTACCATCGTAAGATGGGGGATCACTACTGTAATACATACCTGCACTAACTAGAAGTGTATCATCAATCTTGGATACGGCGAATAGCAGGGTGCGATCAACACGGTCAAAGTTGTATGCAGAATATTTATTCGTACCTACGATGGCTCCTGATGAGCTCAATGTTGTTATAATGGCTCTGTTCCGCTTGATGTTTAAAGGAGCATAGGATGATGTATCTATATCTCCTATAAATCTCCTTAACTGATCTACAAAGCCATAATCATACTCTGCACCCACTACGATGATCTCGTTAGACATCGTATCAACATACTCCTCAAACATAGTCAACGCACCTCTGGTTATGGACGGATTGTAAATCTTGCTTCCCATTAGGTTACCATTGATATCTATACTTAAAATGAATCCCTTGGTATGGATTTGATCTGATAAAGGCACTGCCGTTCCGGTTATGTGGTACATAGCCCCTTCAAGGTATAGGGTTCTGTCTATGTCGTACGGGACAAGAGTATATCCATCCACGCGGTACACTCTGGCCCATACAACCTCGCACATGTTCTTTTTAACATTAAACTTAATAACAATCGGAGAATAAGACGTATCCGATCCTCCGTTAAAGTTGGTGTATCCGATCGCTATAAACTTGCCGGATTCAATTTCGTATAACCCCATGCCCACATCTCTACCGGGCGTTTCAAATACGCACGTCGTGAATATATTTCCTGATGAATCACCGGCTACAAAAAGTATGTTCTCATTTTTACCATATGTAGTGTAACCTATGGCAGCAAAACCATCCCGAATATCAATTTCAGGATAATTCACCGTGTATATCTTATAAAGTACATCCACTTCGCCGTTGAGATCGTACTCTTTCGTGTACAGATGGTTGAGGTTCCTATCAAGCTTTGTTATGATGATGTTGGTATCCCTACCCTTTGTGCGGATATGGCTATACCCCGCTACCCAGAACTTAGAGATCGTGATTTCTCCGGAACCTTTGCCCCGTATCGGTCCCATATAGGTATATATAGGATCTACGGACTGAAAGTTTATCACGTTTCCGGGACTTTTGAACAACCTTATCCCTCTTATAGGATGGAGAGAGGTATCCAGCTCCCATGTTCCGGCCATGCCGTACTGAGTAGATGCGCTGGCGATGTAGGACCCCACGAATATAGCCCGCCTGTGAAGTCTGAAATATATATCCCTCTCCACATAAGCGTCAACGTCCCAGAGGGTATCGGAACCGGAGGGAGAATATCTTGAATACTCTTCCCAATTCATTATCCAGTTGTCCGCACTTACCGTAGACATGAGTGCGGATAGCGCAAGGATGCTTATTAAAGTACGTATAACCTTTTTCATGATATTGAAATTATATAGGCGGCAGGTTGCTCAAATATGCACGCCATAATATAACTTTTATAACGCTTTATTCAATTTCTGAGATTTTTATTTATAATCCCCATAAACCTCGGCACGACCACATCCGGAACGTGGGTGTTCATCACGTACTTATATGCCCCTTCAACGATTCTCAACCGTTCCTCCTCATTCTGCAGAACCCTCGTCAACTCCCTCGCAGCACCTTCGGTACTTCCAACCTTCAGACCCAGGCCAGAGGATATGAGGTTGTCGGGGTCTGCGCTGTAGGACATTACGAGTGTACGCATGTACCACGCCTCAAGGAAAGTGTTGGAAAAGCCCTCATCTACGGAGGTGTTCACGAGAACCCACGCCCTCCCGATCCACCTCAGAGCCTCGCCGTGGGGAAGCTCACCCATTACCGTGAGGTTTGGAAGTAGACCCCTGAACCTCTCCGTCTTCCTGCCCACCATAACGAACCTGTACTGGGGAAGCCTTTCGGCGAGGCCAACGAACAGTTGGGGACGTTTCTCCGCGCGGGCGTTCCCTACCCAGACGATCAGCGGCTCCCGGTCCTTTTCCAGGGATACGTCCGGCGGAACGAATATGGAAGGCAGTTTAACCGATGATCTGAAGAAGAAACGCCTGACGTTTCTCCTCTGAGTTTCGTTCTGGACGATTATCACCTTTGAGAGAAGGAGGCCAAACTGTGAGAACAGGTCTATGACGAGGGCGTGGAGGAGATGTAGAGGCGTTTTAAGTGAAGGAGCCTTTAGGGAAAGTTTGAGTATCTTCCTCAGTTCAGGGAAAAGGGTACTCAAGGAATTTTCCGGTATAAAGGCCACGGAGACCTTGTTCCTTTGCAGGGCGTAAAGGGATAGGGGAAGGTAGTAGAACCTTATACGGCTTATTACCACTTCAGGACTGTACCTATGGAGTTCCCTCAGGATCGCCGGATAGTCAAGGAACTGGAATTTTCCCCGCCTTTTAAGGCGGCGGACCACCTCTATACCCCCGTCGTTCTCCACCTCCGGCCTGCCGGCAGGGTTAAGGGTCAGGAATACCACCTCGTGACCCCGTTTAACGAGCTCGCGGGCGAGGAGATAGGCCTGTTTCTCCGCCCCTCCGGTTACCCCGTCCGGGAAGTAGTAGGGCATTACGAAGGCGAACTTCAAGGGGTGGATTATACCACCGTCTCGCTTCGGCCTTAGCATACACTCTATGGACCTGCAGGGAAAGGGGATAATCCTGACGGGGGCGACCAGAGGGATAGGGAGGGAAACCCTTAAACTTCTGATTGAGGAGGGGGCAAAGGTCGTGGCCGTGGGCAGGGATGGGAAAGCGCTGAGGGAAATAAAGGGAACCTACGGGGACGCCGTCTTTCCTGTTCAGGCCGACCTCTCCGACCCGAAACAGAGGGAGAGGGTGGTGGGTATGGCGGCGGAGGTTCTGGGCGGTCTTGACGTCCTCATCAACAACGCTGGCTTCGGTATCCACGGCCCTTTCCTTGAGGTGCCGGAGGAGAAGATGAGGGAACTCTTTGAGGTAAACTTCTGGGTGCCCATTCACCTGACCCGTCTGTCCGTCCCCTTCCTCCGTGGCGGTGGAGTCGTACTTAACGTGGTCAGCATGATAGCCTTCGTCCCCCTCCAGAGGTGGGCGATATACTCGGCGAGCAAGGCCGCCCTTCGCTCCTTCTTTATGGCCGTCAGGGAGGAGTTGCGGAAGGATAAGATAAAGGTTATAAACGTGTATCCGTCTGTCACCCGTACGGACTTCTTCAACCGGGCGGGGAGTGAAAGGATAAGGGGGACCGGGTCCGTCCCTCCCGAAAAGGTGGCAAAGGCGATAGTAAAGGCCCTGAAGCATGAAAAGGAGGAGGTTTTCGTCTCCTTCTATGACGGCCTTCTGGCCAGATTGGGTTTCCTCGCCGGCCCTATATCCGTGAGGTTGATAAGGTAGGTTCGTCCGGCCCCTTGCAGGCATAAAAAGGGCGGGGCCAGGCCCCGCCCTTTGATGTTCCAGTATTCTCCTCAGTGGGTGAAGAACTTCAGGAGTATTCCGCCGTACTGATGGATAAGTGTTCCGAAAACGAGGGCGACTATGGACATGAGCTTTATTAGGATGTTCATGGAGGGGCCGGTCGTGTCCTTGAAGGGGTCGCCAACGGTATCGCCGACGACGGCGGCCTTGTGGGCGTCGGACCCTTTACCCCCGAAGTTTCCGGCCTCTATGTACTTCTTGGCGTTATCCCATGCACCACCGGCGTTGGCCATGAATATGGCTATCAGGGCGCCCACTAAGAGGGAGGCACCCAAGAAGAATCCGAGGGCCTCGGCACCGAGGAGGAAACCGACGACTATGGGGGCGAGTACGGCGGATATACCGGGCAGGATCATCTCTTTAATCGCCGCCTGAGTCACGATATCTATGGCCTTATCGTACTGAGGTTTAGCGTTGGGGTCGTTCAAAAGGTTCAGCTCCTTGAACTGACGGCGCACCTCTGCCACCATCTTGTTCGCAGCCCTACCCACGGCCTTTAGGGTCATGGCCGCTATGAGGGCGGGCATGGCGGCACCGAGGAAGGCTCCGGCGACGCTCTCAACCTTGGTGAAGTCAAGGGCCTCAAGACCTACCGTCTCCGTGTAAGCCACCAAGAGGGCGAGGGCGGCCAGGGCGGCGGAGCCTATGGCGAACCCCTTGCCTATGGCGGCGGTGGTGTTCCCGAGGGCGTCCAGTTTATCCGTTATCGCCCTCACGTCCTCACCGAGATGGGCCATCTCCGTTATACCTCCAGCGTTGTCGGCTATGGGGCCGTAGGAGTCCGTGGTCATAACTATACCCACCGTGGCGAGCATACCGACGGCGGCGAGGGCCACACCGTATATGCCGAGACCGGGCGCACCCCAGACCTCGGCAGAGAAGTATCCGAAGAGTACGGCCGATGCTATGGTAATGAAAGGTAGAACCACTGACTCGTACCCCACGGCCACGCCGTTTATTATTACCGTGGCAGGGCCGAACTTCGCCGACTCTGCTATGAACTTGATGGGATTGCCGGAGGTGTAGTATTCGCTCTCAAAACCTATCAGGAGACCGGCGACCAGTCCGCCAACCACGGCGAGCCACGTACCTATGCTTCCAACGATTATCTGGTTGACGAAGTAGGCACCTATGACGAAGAGGAGGGCGGCCACTATGGTGGCGTTCCTTATGGCCGTCTGGGGATCGGCCTTCTTGAAGAGGTCTATAGCGTACACGGCCAGAAGGGAGACGACCAGGCCGAGGGCGGCGAGGATTATGGGGAGGGAGCCGTACTCTATCTTCATGTTGGAGAGGGCGAAGGAGCCGGCGAGGGCTATGGCCACGGTGGCCACCATACTTCCCACGTAAGACTCGTAGAGGTCGGCACCCATCCCTGCCGTGTCTCCGACGTTGTCGCCCACGTTGTCGGCTATTACAGCGGGGTTACGGGGGTCGTCCTCCGGTATCCCGGCCTCCACCTTACCCACCAGGTCGGCACCCACGTCGGCCGCCTTGGTGTATATCCCACCGCCCACGCGCGCGAAGAGGGCGACGGAGGAGGCGCCCATACCGAAACCGCTCAGGACGGCCGCATCCCTCGTAAACCAGTACCAGAAGGCGACGCCAAGGAGACCGAGGGCGGCGACGGTTATTCCCATCACGGAACCGCCCTTAAAGGCCACAGAGAGGGTGTCGCCGGCGTTCTTGGTTCTGTAGGCCACGTAGGCGGTACGCACGTTGGCCAGGGTGGCGGCAGCCATTCCTATGAATCCGGCGAGGAGGGAAAAGAGGGCGCCCGTCAGGTACGCAACACCGACAAGGGGTTTGATGGCGAAGGTCAGGACGAGGAATACAATAAGTACGAATATACCGATGTACATGTACTCACGGCGGAGGAACACGAAGGCACCCTTACGGATGGCGGCTGCGTACTCTACCATCTTACCTTCTCCACCGGGGAGACTCTTTATGTAAAAGTACGTCGCTATGGCTGCAAGGAAGCCGAGAAGTCCGAGGGCCATAGCGCTGAGAAGCAGGGTCTCAACCATAGGGGGCGATTCTACCGTTGAAAATCGTGTTTTTGCATCGTCCGTATAATCCGTTCTGTGATTCTAAAAGGTAGATGGGAAACGGAAGAGAGAGAGGGTACAGCGCACTTCCTTTTCAACCAGATACCTCCCACCGGTTCGGTATCTATAACCGTACAGGGTCTGAAGATGCTCATGAACTTTAAAGGTGGTAGGCTCGTACGCTTTGAGGTAAACGGCTTGCCCATAAGACGCCTCTGGGAAATAAAGGGCGCCCTACTCATGCTCCTGCACAGCAACAGAGCCAACTTCCTCATATCCGACTCTCCCCCATCGTCTGAAGACGATTTTACGATCCCGTTCCACACGCTCGTTCTGGAAGTCATGACCCTGAAGGATGAGATTACAGCGGAGGCTTTGAACGTTTTCCGGGGTGCGTTTGTAAAACTGAAAGGTATCCCACGGGGTGGAGACGAGGAGGAGTTCGTAAGGACCTTGAGGTTGAGGTACAAGTGGGGTGCCACGGTGAACGAGATCCTGAGGGACTTTCCCCACGTCTTTCCCGGATATATAGCCTATCTGGTTTCCCGGTTACAGGAAGGGAAGTACGTTGAACTTAACTCCACGGTAGAAGGAGGTTTAAACCTCTCTCCCCTGTGGATCTTCGTTCTGGCCTTCCTGGTATCCGCCCTCAGCGGATGTTTTGCGGTTTTTGCTATCATCAAATCTCCGTGACACCCTTAAAATAACCTCTATGGCAAAAAGGAGTCTTGAGTTCTATTCTCTCGGTCCCCTTGAAAAGGAGGTGATGGAAATAGTCTGGAAGAGGGATGGGGGTTGGTCCGTGAGGGATATATTGAACGAGATAAACTCCCGCAAAAGCGTTCCCTACGCCTACACGACCATCCTGACGATATGTCAGAACCTTGAGAAGAAGGGATTGTTGAGGAGTGAGAGGAGGGGGAAGAAGAACCTCTATTTCCCGACGGTGGCGAGGGAACGGTTCTACAGGGATAGGCTCGTACACTTCATAGGCAACTTCGTAAAGGAGAACCCCGACGTGGCGGCCTCATTTTTTGCTGAGACGATGGACCTGTCACCGGAAGAGGCTTACGATCTCTTGAAGAAGTTTGAAAGATGAGCGTCGGTATAACCCTGATAGTTCTGGCCATCCTGTTAAGATCGGCGGGGAGGTTCGTGCCGTTTTACGCTTTTAAAGAACGTATCCTGATAACCCGTATAGTCCCCCTCATCATCTTCTTTATTCTCCTTGGAGTTCACCTCGTCCACTCTCACTTTACTCTGAGCGGAATTTACGTGATGATCCAGATGTTCCCGGAGTTTCTCCTCCTCATACTCTTCGGGGTCGTATACGTCCTGTACGTTTCTTATCGCATCGCGAGGATATACCTTCTGTCCCGTAAACTTGCGGAGGAAGTACTGGGAAAGGCTTACAGGGTCGGTGACGTTTACGTACTCCCCGTTAAGGATCTCGTTGCTCTTAACGTGGGATTCCTCAGGCCCCGTATAGTGGTGTCCGAAGGTGTACTCTCCCTACCGGAGAACGAGAGGGAACTCGTTATGGAACACGAGCGCTTTCACGCCCGCATGAGGGATAACCTCCGTCTGCTCCTCTTTGAGCTACTTCTGCCTACCGAGAAGGACAGGGAAGACTACAGGGCGTACCTTGAGATCCGGAACGACTCCCACATGCTCAAGCGCTACACACCCAGAGATCTGGCCTACACGCTGGTCAGATTCTCCATGGCGTATCCCGGAGGCACGGGTATGGCCACCTCCCTGCGCAGGAGGATAGAGTTCCTTTCCGGTGAGATGCGGATCTTCAACCTCAAGGGGAGCGAAATTCTGGTGATAGTTTTAACACCTCTAATATGGTATCTGGCGTATACGAGCTGCTATATGGACCTGTGCATTAAGTAGATGAAGGTCGCCTACGTCCACGACTGGCTTATAACCCGCTCCGGGGCGGAGAGAGTACTTGAGGAGATGTTGAGAGAGGTTACGGGAAGCCGTATCTTTACCCTCTTCTATAAACCGGAGCAGTTCAGGACCAGCCCCATCTCAAAGGTGCCGGTGGAGGAGTCGTTTCTGGCGAAACTGCCCGGAGCGTACGGATATTACAGGAGTCTTCTACCTCTGATGCCCGTGGCCGTTGAGAGTTTTGATCTCTCCGGGTACGATCTCATCATATCCTCGTCCCACGCCGTGGCCAAAGGGGTTCTGCCCCATCCCGGCCAGCTCCATATCTCCTACGTCCATACTCCCATGCGGTACGCATGGGACCTCACCCACGAGTACATGGCCGGTATAGGGAGAGTGAAACGGGCGATAGCCCGGATCGTACTGAATTACATACGGCTCTGGGATTACGCCTCCGCCCAGAGGGTAGACGTCTTCGTAGCCAACTCAAAGACCGTCGCCGCCCGTATAAGGCGGTACTACGGAAGAGATGCGATAGTGATCTATCCGCCCGTTGACGTTGATAAGTTCAGGGTTTCGCAGAAAGTTGAGGACTACTTCGTGGTCGTCTCGCGCCTCGTTCCCTACAAGAAGGTGGACGTGATCGTTGAGGCCTTTAACTCCCTCGGCCTCAGGCTTTTGGTCGTGGGGGACGGTCCCGAAAAAGGTAAGATAAAACGGATTGCGGGCCGGAACGTTGAGATACTTGGAAGGGTGGGGGACGGCGACTTGGTAGATATCCTCTCAAAGGCGAGGGCTTTCGTATTCGCTGCATACGAGGACTTCGGCATCTCCCCCGTGGAGGCCATGGCTTCCGGGGTACCCGTAATAGCCTACGGTAGGGGAGGTGTAACCGAGAGCGTGGAAGAGGGTGTAAGCGGTCTCTTCTTCCACGAGCAGACCCCTGAAGCGGTACGGGATGCCGTGAGGAGATTCCTACAGATGGAGGGGAGGTTCGTGAGGGAGGAAATAAGGGAGAGGGCGCGGAGGTTCTCCCCAAAACGTTTCAGGGAGGAGTTCAGGAAGGTCGTTGAAAGCGTCCTTAACGGGGTGAGGACATAGGCTATTTCACAACGATCCTGCGGGTTCCATGAGGTGTGCGGACGAAGTACACGCCCCTCTTAAGGGAGGGAAGGTTCCCCTTGAGGTACCCCTGCCAGACGAGGCGACCGGAGGGGTCGTATATCCGGGCGAACCCCTCGTACCTCTGCTTCCGCGTTGACTCCTGAGGGCCGGACCTTTCCCCGGAGGTCCAGCACACGGGGGAACCGTCCTCCTTACATCCGCAGTGGGCTATCCCCTTACCCTCCACCTCGGCGTTACAGTACCCGTAAGTGCAGGTTATCTCGCAGTACTTCCCCGTACGCTCCACTACAAGGGAAGACGGGATACCGAAGCCCGGAAGATCGTCAAGGAGGTCGTTCTTCAAAGCGATGGCCTCTCTGACCTTTTTCAGAACGACGGGACGAACGGGCCGTATGACCCGCATCACCGGCTGATTCCCTGCCATCAACATCCACAGCATGGTAGCGAAATTATAAGGGGGAGGAGCCGCACCACGCCAAATTATCCGGTGAAATCCTCCAGAGTGACGGGTGGCATTCGCAACGCTATCTTCTAATATCGTCTCCCATTCGGCGTGATCATATCCACTCCGAAGCGGAATATGGTTCAGGATATGCCGCAGGACGTACCCTATTACCCCCCCTTCACCGAATACCGGAGGTCTTAACTTACGTTAACTAACCCTTCGGCCGTAGAATTCCCACCTATGGAGAAGGTAATCGGAATTGACCTCGGCACGACGAACTCCGTCGTTGCTGTGGTTGAGGGAGGGGAGCCTATCGTCATTCCCAACCCCGAAGGAGAGAGAATAACCCCCTCTGTGGTGGCTTTCAGGGAGAACGGGGAGGTCCTCGTGGGATCCCCCGCCAAGAGGCAGGCCATCACCAACCCGGAGAACACCGTATTCTCCGTCAAGCGCTTCATGGGGATGAGGTACGACGAGAGCAAGCGCCTTGGCGACGTGGACCGCGTCCCCTACAGGGTCGTACCGGGAAGGGACGGAAGGGTTGAGATAGAGATACCCGCCACCGGCAAGAGGTACACCCCGGAGCAGATCTCCGCCTTCATCCTCATGCACCTGAAGAAGGCCGCCGAGAACTTCCTCGGCAGCGAGGTTAAGAGGGCGGTCATAACCGTACCCGCCTACTTCAACGACCCCCAGAGGCAGGCCACCAAGGACGCCGGACTCATAGCCGGTTTTGAGGAGGTCATAAGGGTGCTGCCGGAGCCTACGGCGGCCGCCCTCGCCTACGGCCTGAACAAGACGGACCAGAACCTGAAGATAGCCGTCTACGACTTCGGAGGTGGCACCTTTGACATCTCCATCCTGACCCTCGTTGAGGGGGCGTTTATAGTGAAGGCTACCCACGGGGACACCCACCTCGGAGGGGACGACATAGACCAGAGGATAATAGAGTGGCTCCTTGAGGAGTTCCAAAAAGAAACGGGCATAGACCTCTCCTCCGACCCCGCCGCCATGCAGAGGCTGAAGGAGGCCGCCGAGAAGGCCAAGAAGGAGCTGTCCTTCCAGCAGGAGACCCTCATAAGCCTGCCCTACATAGCCTTTGACCCGGAGTCCCGCAGGGGTCTGAACCTTGAGAGGACGCTTACGAGGGCGCGCCTTGAGGCCATGGCCAGGCCCCTGATAGACCGCACGGTGGAGCTGATGAGGGCCGCCCTTGACGAGGCCGGTTTCAGCCGCAACGAGATAGACGCCGTCATCCTCGTAGGTGGGCAGACCCGTATGCCCCTGATACAGAGGACGGTTGAGGAGTTCTTCGGTAAGAAGCCCCATGCCGGAATAAACCCGGACGAGGTCGTGGCCATAGGTGCCGCCATACAGGCCTCCATAGCCGCCGGCGAGATGAAGGACCGCAAGGACATCGTCTTAGTGGACGTCGTACCCCTCTCCCTTGGGGTTGCCACCCTCGGGGACATATTTGACGTCGTCATACCCAAGAACACCCCCATACCCGTCAAGAAGTCCAAGATTTACACCACTGCCATGGACAACCAGACGATGGTCACGGTGGAGGTCTATCAGGGTGAGAGGAAGATAGCCTCCCAGAACCGTCTCCTCGGCAGGTTTGACCTTACAGGGATACCCCCCGCTCCGAGGGGAGTCCCCCAGATAGAAGTGACGTTTGAGTTAGACGCCAACGGCATCCTCCACGTCACGGCGGTTGAGAAGAGTACGGGCAAGAAGGCCGACATCCGCATATCCGCCCGCACCGGCCTGACGGAGGAGGAGATCCAGAGGATGATAGAGGAGGCGGAGAGGTACAGGGAGGAGGATGAGAAGAGGGCCCGCCTCGCCCAGCTCCGGAACGAGATAGACGCTTACATCTACAGCGTTGAGAAGGCCCTGAAGGAGTACGGAGACAAGGTGACGGATCAGGAGAGGAAGGAGATTGAGGAGAAGATGAAGAGTCTCCGCACCGTAATGACCTCCGACGACGAGGACCGCATGCGTCGGGAGTACGAGGAGTTCCAGAACCTCTGGAACCGGATAGTGAGCCGCATATATCAGGCCGGAGGTGGTAAACCGGGCGGAGGACCAGGTGGAACCGGTCCGGAGGGTGGAGAGGGACCTGAGATAGAGGCGTAAGAAAGACTGAAGTTAAACCAGTTGGCCGGGGGAGTTCTCCGGCCTTTTTTGACGTTCATGCACCCCTTAAACTCCCCTCTTGAGGTACCCGGACATCCTCCACGCCGTAGCGAAGGGAGAGGCTGAGAGGGTGAGAAGGGACGTGGTACGCCTTAAGGACGACCCCCACTTCGTCCGATGGGTACGTTTCCACCAGATGGGATCCCTGTTTTACGACCTCTTCCCCGAAACGCGGGAAATCTTCCTGCTGGACCGGGCCACATCCTTAAGCAGGTGGAGGGTATGGAGCGGTCTCAGGGAGATACTTAAAGAGGCCCCCGTACCCGTGATGGCCTTTAAAGGGGTAGCGGTGGGAGAGCTGTATCCGGACCGTCTCCAGCGCCTCATATCGGACGTGGACCTGTGGGTGGAGGAGGGTAAACTTGAAAAATTAACTGCGTATCTGATTGACCGGGGCCTTGAGAGGGTGATGGACGTACCGGGCCAGAGGATATTCCGGTATATGGGTTTACCGGTTGAGGTACATACGGCCTTTACCCGTTTTCCCTATCCGTCGGGCATAGGAGAGGGGGACGTATTGGACCACATGGTACGGGAGGAGGGCAACCTTTTCTTTCCGGATGAGGACCTATCCCTGAGCCTCCTCTACGTTCACGCCTACAAGAGCATGTACGTGAAGACGACGTTTAAGGCGATATGGTGGTACGACGAGAGACTTCTGAAGGGCAGGGGAGCGAAAGTCTTAAACAGCAGGATTGTGGAGGCGTGCAGGCGGTGGTTCCTTTCCGTCAAGCCGGCCGATCTGAGGGACAGGTACCTTGAAGACAGCCTCCTGAACCGGCTCAGGTACGTATGGCACGGGGTGAAGTTGAGGCTATCGTAATATCAGGCGCTCTCTGTATACCTTATCACCTATCCTGACCTTAAGGACGTACTTTCCTCTGTGATGGGTACTCAGGCGGAAGGAGTGTGTACCCGGGGGCAGATATCCGGCGCTGCGACGCTCTATGAGACGGCCATCGGAGGAGTAGAGGTCGTACCCGACGTAATCGGAATTGGTCAGATAGACATGCAGATCTTTGCCTTTAACTTTAAAGTATTCGGACTTAATACTGGGGCTTTCTTTAACGTCCAGTTCTCCTTCAAATCCGAGAGGACACGGGAAGGTGCTGACGAACGCGTCTCCGGTGTCGGAGGATGATGGAGTTCCGTGGTATATCCTGGATTCTGAGAAATCGGAAGAGTGACGGGTATACCCTGCCACGTATATCTTGCAGTTGTTGGTTACATAGAGGCCGTTATCTCCTGCCAGATCGTTATCGCTCCCGGCCAGTATAGCCG
>WFXS01000007.1 GCA_015490465.1 Caldifarciminota bacterium | reverse complement strand
AAAATACGGAGTATGACGGTTGAAACTGTTAAATTGAGCGCATCCGTGAATGTGCCGCCCTTACCAATGGGCGCAGAAGTAGCCCGGAACTTCTCCCGGAAAGAGTAGATCAATCTCCTGTGTCGGGACGTGATATTCGCTTTCTCAATAGGCTTCGGATTCATCGCGGGATCCCTATTCGCCCTATCGTTAACACGGAGACCCAAAGCTCCGTACCTTACCGGTAGCACCTTCAGGAAGAAACGCAGGTCTACAGAGCTTCAAAGTTTCATCACCGATTTGATGGTGAGGTTATACGATTTGGGCAACGCGTACCTGAAGGCAAACCATTCGTTGCGATCGTGGGATAGGCGACTCAAACCACTTCACCTAAGATAAACGCCCCTCTGAACCTTCGTAGCACACCTTTAACCCTCCTCTCAGGTACTACGAACACGAACCCCACACCCATGTTGAACACCCTGCGGGCCTCCTCCTCCGGTACCTCACCGGTATCAACGATGAACCTCATAAAACGAGGGGTAGGAAGGGCATCCCAGTTTATTTCGGCAGTGTACCCTTCAAGGGCGCGGGGCAGGTTCTCCGGTATCCCTCCGCCCGTTATGTGGGCGCCCCGCTTCGCCCCGTACCTCAGGAACATCTCCCTCCCTATACGGTAGTACAGGCGGGTGGGTCTCAGGAGGAGTTCTCCGAGGGGTTTCCTCCCGGCCTCCCTGTACACTTCCGTTATATCAAGACCCTTTTCCTTGACTATCTTACGGACGAGGGAGTACCCGTTGGAGTGGAAACCGCTTGACGGGAATCCGATAAGTACGTCTCCCTTTTTCACCGGCCTCTTCCTCCTCAGGAGCGGCACACCTATCCCGAACCCCGCAACGTCAAACGTACCTTCCGTAAGCATACCCGGAAGCTCGGCCGTCTCTCCCCCCACCAACTTCGCCCCCACCTTCCTGCAGGCGGATACGACCCCCCGAAGGAGGAGACGGGCCACGTCCGTATCCAGACGGGCGGTCGCGTAGTAGTCCAGAAAGTAGAGCGTCCTGCCGGCGTCCGCCAGTATATCGTTGGACACCATGGCCACGAGGTCCTGGCCGAGGTTTACGATAGCCTCCTCCTTCCCCGTCCTCCGGTAGTACTCAAGGGCGAGGAGTATCTTCGTCCCTATGCCGTCGGTTGATAGGAGGAGGGTCTCCCTTCCCACCTTCACCCTCGCCGAGAAGGAACCGACAGTCCCCTTCAGGGTGCCTTTGAGCCAGTCAACGAGAGCGTTCGCCCTGTCTATGGAAACTCCCGCGTCCTCGTACCTCATAGCATTCCGACCAGTTCAACGAAGGAGACCTCCTCACCGAGCCTCACCGAAAACGGCCTGTCCGTAAGAAACCTCAGGTGCCGTCCCTCCTCGTCCTCAAAGGCGACCTCCACCCCCCTCTCCATGGCCTTCCCGATGACGTAGGGTACGAGGAAGGTCAGAACCTCCGGTGAGTCCTCGTCCAGCATGAGTACGTCTTTGGGGTCCGTATGGTTCAGGAGATGATGGAAGTGGCCGTTAGAGTTGAACACTATGCGCGGAGATCGGGGGTTCTCCCTGTTAACGTGGTAGAATTCGTATATCAGACCGACGCTTATTATCTGATCCATGAACACCCGGAAGGTCTCAAACCGCATATCAAGGCTCTCCGCCGCCTCCCGGAACTTCATCCTCTGGCCGGAGCGACTCACAAGGTAGTGGAAAGTCTTACGGAACAGGTCTTTCTCTCTGACATCGTAGAACTCGTGGATCAGGGAGTACATCCTGCGGATCATATCGTAGAACTTCTCCTGTGGAGGGAATCCCACGACGTGCTTCCAGAAGTAGGACCTGACCCTCCTCCTTAGGGGTCTGCCGTACTCCTCCATGAGGCGTCTGGCCCTCGTTACGTCCCCCTCCCAGAAGGCCTCTCTAACGTCCCCCGGGGAAGGGGAATCCGGATAGTAGGGCAGGAATACCCTGTGTTCCCTTTCGGGTATCACGTTGTAAATTAAAAGGACTACGTAACTTTCGTCTATAAACTCCTTTATAAGTTCTTCGCTCACCCACTGGGCTGCGTTCACTATCATGAGGTGCCTCTCGCTGTCGGAGTGCAGGCGGGTAAAGTAGAAGTCCAGGGCCCTCTCAACGTCCGTAAACGGCATCTCCACCCTTGATAGATCAAGGAAGAAGGCCGAGAAATTCCCCCACCTCTTACTCCATCCGCTGGCCATACCCTTCAGGTCGGAAGGGCGTATCCCACCGACCGGCACCCAGAACCTCTGGACACCCGGTACGTCGGAAAAGGGCAATATGCGTCCCGGTGGGGGTACCTCTTTACCCAGCCACCACGGGTTATCTGCGAACAGAAGGTCGGTTAACATAACGTTCGGCGTAGTAGTTTATGGTGTTGCGCAAGCCCTCCTCAAGGTTCACCTTCGGACTCCACCCCAGCCCCCTGAGCTTATCCCACTTCAGAGAGTAGCGGCGGTCGTGTCCGGGCCTGTCCTCAACTAAGGTTATTAGACTCTCGTCCTTACCCATCATTGCGAGTATCTTCTTGACGAGCTGGAGGTTCTCCAGTTCATCGTCGCTTGCCATGTGGTAAACGTCCGGGAAGTTACCCCTCTCGTAAACGTCCATGATGCCTCTGGCCACGTCCTCGGCGTATATCCATACCCTCCTCTGCCTTCCATCTCCGTAAACCGGTATGGGGATGCCCCTTATGGCGTTCAGGATGATCTTGGGTACGAACTTCTCGGAGTGCTGGCGGGGACCGTAGGCGTTCGTAGGCCTGACGATGGTTATGGGTGTACCGTAGGTGTTTATGTAGCTCTGGGCGAAATGTTCCTGCGAGGATTTGGCAGCAGCGTACGGGTTTCTCGGCATAAGGGGGGCGCTCTCGTCCGCGGCTCCCTCCAAGATCTCGCCCAGGACCTCGTCGGTGGAAACGAGGAGGAACTTACCCTCCCGTCCCTTCACCCTCCTGAAGGCGTCAACCGTACTGTAGAAGCCGAGGATCTCGGAGCGGACGAAATCCCACGCGTCCTCTATTGACCTGTCAACGTGGGTCTCGGCGGCCAGATGTACGACCCCCTCCACGTGGGCCATGAGCCGCTTCATCAGGTCCGGATCCTCAACCGATGCCACCACTACCAGAGCGTCAAGGTCGGAATTCAGGAATTCCTCTATCTCCCTTTCAAGGTCGGCCACGGTATCGTACCCGTAAGATGGTACGCTAACGAGGGGGTAGACCTCCTCACCTTCGGCCCTTATCAGACTCCAGAAGTGCCTTACGGAGGGTACTACGAACCTGACGTTTAACGTGGAAAGGTTGTCCGGGTTGGCGGCGTAGGTCAGTGCGTCCACCACTATAACCCTGTACCCTCTGCGTACCGCCTCCTCAACCGTCCAGCTTCCGAGAAAACCCAACCCCCCTGTAATTAACAACGTTCCCTTTTGCCTCAACGATTCCCCTCCTTTAGCACAGGCCTGAGATTATACCGTTGAAACCCACCCATCCTCGTCTACCTGATCTTCAGGGTTGCCAGAGCGAGGAGGGAGAACAGGAGGGACATTATCCAGAAGCGAACCACTATCTTGTTTTCGTGCCATCCGAGTTTCTCAAAGTGGTGGTGCAGGGGAGCCATGAGGAAGAGCCTCTTTCCGCCGGTTATACGGAAGTACCAGATCTGGAGGGCAACGGATAGGGTCTCAAGTACGAGTACACCCCCGGCTACGGCCAGAAGGATCTCCTGCTTGGTCAGGATGGCGAGGGAGGCCAGGGCCCCTCCGAGGGCCTGGGATCCCGTATCTCCCATGAAGACCTCGGCCGGATGGGTGTTGTACCACAGGAAGGCCACCAGCGACCCTGCTATGGCCGATGCGAACACGACCAGTTGGCCGGCGTTTTTGATGTAGAGTACGTTGAGGTAGGTGGCGAACTTGACGTTACCCTCCACGTAGGCTATGATCCCGAAGACGACGAGGGGAAAGAGGACCACACCCGCAGCCAGACCGTCAAGCCCGTCGGTGAGGTTTACGCCGTTGGCCGTACCCGCGAGGGCGAGGGCCACGAACAGGACGTAGAACCACCCCATATGTATGAAGTAGTTCTTCAGGAAGAGGACCTGAGTGGTGAAGGCCTTGTTGCCGAAGATGTGGAGGGCGACCAGGGCGAACACGAAGCCGAGGCCCAGCTGAAACAGGAGTTTCACCCGTTTGGGCAGGCCACCTTTCTTGTCCGTCCTGCGGAGTTTGGAGAGGTCGTCAACGAAACCCATGGCTCCCATGACGGACGTGGCGAAAACCGCCGTGAGAACCTCCGGAACGGGTGAGGCGAAAAGGAGGGTGACTATCAGGGCTACCGGCATAAAGGCCAGACCGCCGGAGGAGGGGGTCCCCTCCTTCTTGCGATGTCTCTCAGGTACGTCCTCCGATATCCTCTCGTAAAGGCTGTTCCCGAATCTCCTTATGTACCATCCGAGGAGGAGGTAAGAGAGGAGGAAGGACAGGACGAAGGCAACGGCGGAACGAAAGGTGAGGTAGGAGAAGAGGTTGAATACTATGTGAGTGTCCCGCAGGTTAACGAGGAGGTCGGCCAGCACTTTAGACGTCCAGGTTCTTTACGAACTGGGCGTTCTGTTCTATGAACTCCCTCCTCCTCTCCACGATCTTGCCCATGAGGATGGAGAAGAGGCGGTCAGCCTCTATGGCGTCCTCAACGGTCACCCTCTTGAGGGTACGGGTCTCCGGGTTCATGGTGGTCTCCCAGAGCTGCTCCGGGTTCATCTCACCCAGTCCCTTGTACCTCTGGATCGTGATGTTGTTGCCCCACTCCCTCTTCAGCTCCTCCAGCTCCTCGTCGGAGTAGAGGTAGCGCACCTGCTTGCCCTTCTGGACCCTGTAGAGGGGCGGCATGGCGATGTAGATGTACCCCTGTTCCACTAAGGGTTTCATGAAACGCCAGAAGAGGGTAAGGAGTAGGGTACGGATGTGGGCGCCGTCCACGTCGGCGTCGCTCATGATGATGATCTTCCTATATCGGGCCCTGGACGGATCGCACTCGTCCTTTATGCCGCAACCTATGGCGCTTATTATCGCCCTCACCTCCGCGTTGGAAAGTACCTTGACCACCTCGGCCTTCTCCACGTTCCTTATCTTTCCCCTTATGGGGAGTATGGCCTGCGTCCTCCTGTCCCTCGCCTGTTTGGCCGAACCGCCCGCCGAATCTCCCTCCACGATGAAGAGTTCCGCCTCCTCCGGGTTCCGGGTTATGCAGTCGGCCAGCTTGCCGGGAAGGGTGTCCGACTCCAGGAAGCTCTTGCGCTTTACCAGCTCCCTCGCCTTACGGGCGGCTGCCCTTGACTTCGCGGCCACTATGGCCTTCTGGATGATGGCCTGGGCGGCCCTGGGGTTCTCCTCAAGGAACCGGCGGAACTCCCGTGCGACTATCCCCTCAACGAACGTCCTCGCCGCGGCCGTTCCGAGTTTGGTTTTGGTCTGGCCCTCAAACTGAGGCTCCGGAAGTTTCACGTGGATTATGGCCGTAAGACCTTCCCTGACGTCTTCGCCAGAGAGGGTCTTGCCCTTCAGTTCCCGGAGCATGTTGTGGGCCTGAGCGTACTCGTTCACCACCTTGGTAAGGGCCGCCCTCAGGCCAGTTACGTGGGTA
This sequence comes from Caldifarciminota bacterium, assembly GCA_015490465.1. Lineage (GTDB taxonomy): Bacteria > Hydrothermota > Hydrothermia > LBFQ01 > LBFQ01 > JAADCS01. The sequence continues at coordinate 8,320 of WFXS01000007.1, read as the reverse complement.
CCACCTTCGGTCGTCTGTATGGTGTTTACGAAGGAGATTATCTTCTCGTCGTCCGTCTCCGTGTAGTGGAGGGCCAGCTCCAGATCGTAATCCCCCTCCCTCTTTTTGACGTAGAAGGGCGGGGAGAAGAGGGGAGGGTTCCCCTCGTCCACGTAAAGCAGGAAGTCTACGAGTCCACCGCTCTCGTAAACCTCTTCCTCTCCGGTTTTCTCGTCCACGAAGCGGAAACGTACGCCGGATACGAGGTAGGATAGTTCCCGTAGCCTGTGCCTTATGAACTCCTTATCCCACGTCTGGTGTCCGAATATATCGGGGTCGGGCTTGAACCTGACGAAGGTCCCCGTCCCCTCCGCCTCACCTATCACGTGAAGAGGCTCCACCACCTCCCCTCTGCTGAACCGCGCCCTCCATACCTTACCGTCCCGCTTTACTATTACCTCCGTCCATTCGGACAGTGCGTTAACCACGGATGCACCCACACCGTGCAACCCTCCGGACACCTGATAGGCTTTCCTGTCAAACTTCCCTCCCGCATGGAGTACCGTAAATACGACCTCAACACCGCTTATGCCCAGTTCCGGGTGGGGGTCGGTGGGGATGCCACGGCCATCGTCTTCTACGGAGACGGAATCGTCCGCATGCAGAGTAACAGTGATGTTCTTCGCATACCCTGCCAGAGCCTCGTCCACGGCGTTGTCAAGGATCTCAAGTAGAAGATGGTGGAACCCCCTGCGTCCGGTGTCCCCTATGTACATGGCGGGGCGACGTCTTACACCCTCAAGGCCTTTGAGTACCCGTATCGCCTCCGCACCGTATTCGTTCTTTACTTCGGCCATAAGTGGCAATTATACCGGCGAAATCCCCAAATATTTTATCGGTGGGGTGGGGAGGCGCTACGGTCCTCCTATAATCACCACCTTCCCCTTAAAGGGAGAAACCCTCAGATAATGAGGTTCTCCCTGTAGGTGCCGTACACCTCCTTTAAGGCGTCCATCAGCTCCCCTTCGGTGGCGTAGACCTTCACGGCCTCCACGAAGTAGGGTACGAGGTTCTTGCCCCTCTTTGCGGCCTCCTTCAGCCTCTTCAGGGCCTCCTTAACGGCGTAGTTGTCCCTCGTCTCCCTTATCCTCTTGACGAAGGCCCTCTGCTCCTCCTCTATCTTCGGGTCCACGTGGAACTTGGGGACCTCAAGGGGTACGTCCTCCTGATAGGCGTTCACGCCGACCCAGATGAAGTCCCCCTCCTCAACCCTCTTCTGGAACTCGTAGGCGGCGTCGGCTATCTCCTTCTTGAAGAAGCCGAGGTCTATACCCTTGAGTATGCCGTCAAGGAAGGAGCCGTTTCCGAGGTCAAGGATCTTGTCAAAGTACTCGTAGGCCTGCCTCTCCATCTCGTCCGTGAGCCACTCCACGAAGTAGGAACCGGCGAGGGGGTCTATGGTGTTGGCCACCCCTATCTCGTGAAGGATGACCTGCTGCGTCCTCACGGCTATGGTCACGGCCTCCTTGGAGGGGAGCTGCAACGCCTCGTCGTAGGAGTTGGTATGCAAGCTCTGGGTACCGCCAAGGACGGCGGCGAGGGCCTCAAAGGCCGTCCGGACGATATTAACGAGGGGCTGCTGGGCGGTGAGGGAACATCCGGCCGTCTGGGTGTGGAAGCGGAGGCGCCAGCTTTCGGGCTTCCTGGCACCGTAGCGGTACCTCATCTCCCTCGCCCATATCCGGCGGGCCGCCCTGAACTTCGCTATCTCCTCAAAGAAGTCAAGGTGGGAGTTGAAGAAGAAGGATAGGCGGGGAGCGAAGGCGTCCACGTCAAGGCCACGGCGTAGGGCTGCCTCAACGTACGCGAAGCCGTCGGCGAGGGTGAAGGCCAGCTCCTGGGCCGCCGTGGAACCCGCCTCCCGTATGTGGTACCCGGATATGGATATGGTGTTGAACTTGGGGGTATGGTAGGTGGAGAACTCAACGATGTCCGTCACGAGCTTGACGGAGGGGCCGGGCGGGAATATCCACTCGTTCTGGGCGTGGAACTCCTTGAGCATATCGTTCTGGAGAGTGCCGCGGAGTTTCTCCCAGGGTACCCCCTGCTTCTCGGCGACGGCGAGGTAGAGGGCGTAGATGAAGATGGCGGGGGCGTTTATGGTGAAGGAGACGGAGACCTCCCCGAGGTTTATGCCATCAAACAGGATCTCAAAGTCGGCCAGGGTATCAACGGCCACCCCCTCCCTTCCGACCTCTCCCTCGGCCATGGGGTGGTCGGAGTCGTACCCCATCAGGGTGGGCATGTCAAAGGCCGTTGAGAGGCCCGTCTGCCCCACCGATATCAGGTACTTGAAACGCTCGTTCGTATCCTTCGCCCTACCGAAACCGGCGAACTGCCTTATGGTCCAGGGTCGGCCCCTGTACATGTTGTAGTACGGCCCGCGGGTGTAGGGATACTCACCGGGGAAGCCGAGCTTCTCGGCGTAGTCAAAGCCGGGTATGTCAAGGGGGGTGTACAGGTCCTTTATCGGGATTCCGGAGATGGTCAGAAACTGCTGTCTCCTGTCCCTTGATCTGGCCCTGGCCCTTTCCCTCCACTCCCTATACAGCTCCTCCAGGTCCTTCTTAACGGTCTCACGCATAGACTCTATTTTAAGGGGGGAACGGAGATAAACGAACAAAAAAGGGGGGCATTCCGCCCCCCCACGGTTAGAGATCGTTTTCTCTCTCAGTACTTTATCCAGCCGAGACCGGGGACCTTGTTCTGGACGTAGATGGTGGCGGTGGTGTTGTAGGGACCGGTTCCGTTGGTGGGTCCGACCTTTATGAGACCGAAACAGGAGTTGGTGGATATGTCTCCGTCCAGATCCCTGTCAAACCAGATGTAGTACTCGGAGTTTCCGGAGACGTCCTTTATGTCGGCGTAGTCGCTCGTGGAGTTGGGGGCAAGACCGGAAACGCTACCGGGATCGGCGAAGTAGGAGTGAACCTTCCCCGCTCCGAAGGAGGTCTGATGTATATCCTTGAACTGGACGGTTCCGGAGTTGTTAAAGAATACGAAGTAAGCGGTGTTAGCGAGGGTAGTGTCTACACCCGCCTGGTTGGTGGTCGTGGCTTCCGTACTATCGCCGCTCAGGTACACCTTGACCCAAGAGTGGTGGGTGGTGTCGGGATCGTCGTGGGTGTATATGGTGCCGAGATCCTTCTCGTAGGGCATCAGGTCTATGTCGTACTTACCGCCGCCCACGGCCTCTACCGTCACCTTGGCGAAGACGCCGTTGCTACCGGCTATGACGAAGTGGGTGGAGTCTATCTCGGCCAGGAGGGAGTCGTCCCCGTAGATCTTGTACGTGCTTGCGTTCTCAACCGCGTTCCAGGTAAGATCCAGATCGGCACCGTTGTTCACGGCCTTCGCAGTTACATCGGGCGTGCCGACCTCTCCCTTCTTACATCCGGCCACCAGCAGAGCGCCGGCAAACAGCAAAACTGAAAACCTTTTCATGACGAAGGTATTCTAAGGTTGACTGTTGTGAAATAGCAGGAATAAGGTGCAGTTATCTGACGAAGGTCGGCCCGGCGATGAGCTTGGGGAAGAAGTCGGTTGACTTCCTCGGCATGTTGAGGCCCGCCCTCGCTACCTCCATTACCTGTTTCGGTGTTGTCGCCCTCAGAAGGAGGACGAAGTCGTACACCCCATCGTAGAGTTTCTTAAGGGCCTCCCGTCTGTGTCTCTCGTACCCGACTATGTGGTCGTACCGTCCACCGAGAAAGACGTTGTCGCTCAGATGGGCGGGTACTCCGGTTATTGGCCCGTCTTTGACGTTGAAGTTCAGACCGATGGGCCTGGCTCCTCTGCCTTTGAGTACGACCGGGAAACGGTTGAAATGTTCGTCCCTGACGTCCCGGAGGACTTTCTTCTGAACGTTCCCGTTTTTCAGGAGTTTTTTTATGAGTACCCTGTTAACCTTCAAACCCCTGTGGGTCGGCAGTATAACGAGGGCGGGATCGTTTACGTCCATAAAGGCCACGAAAACCTCTCCCTCCATGCTGTACGCCCGGTACCTGTGATGCCCGTCCGCTATCACCATGTCGCGGGGTAGCTTCCCCCTCACCTTCGCCGTATAGATCAGAGTCCTTATCCCGTAGAACTCCGTCTCAAAGAGTGGATCAACGGGTTCCGTGCGTCTCAGGACACCGTCCTCATCCTCACCTATGAGCATCACGGGAGCGAACTGGTAGGGGAAGTTTCGGGCTATCTCCCTGTAAAACGCTACCCCCTCCGGAAAGGTGTCCTCGTGGGGGTATACCCGGTAATCTTCCGGGTCTATCATACACAGGAGCGCCCGTCTAACGCGTTTTACTCCGTTCAACTTAAACTCCTGAACGACGAGGAGGTAGGTCTGGCCGACGTGTCTCAGGGGCAGGTTCTTCAGGCTCTCCCACGAGGAGTTCAGAAACGGCCATAGGTCCTCGTAGGGGACGGCAAAACCTTCGGTTGATAGGTAGACCTCAGGCGCCCGCATTAAAGAATTCCACCACTATTCTCGCTGCCTCTTCGGCGGCCCTCCTCTGGGCTTCTTTCGTCTGCGCCCCTATGTGGGGTGTGGCTATGAGATTAGTGTACTTCAGGAGGTGGGGCGGTGGGGGTTCCTCCTCGTAAACGTCAAGGGCCACGGTTATCTTCCCCTCCTCCAGGACCCTTACGAGGTCCTCCGTGGGGATCAGGCCTCCCCGCGCGGTGTTTATCAGGATCGCCCCCTCCTTCATCCTCTTCATGAGGTCGTAGTTTATTATACCCCGCGTGTTCTCGTTCAGGGGAAGGTGAAGGCTTACGACGTCGGCTGTAGAGAAGAGCTCCGGAAGGTCCACCTTACGGTACCCCGGAACGTCAACGAGGTCGTAGTATACGACCTCCATACCGAAGCACCTCGCCCTCTCGGCCACCGCCCTTCCTATCCTACCCATACCTACCACACCCAGCACCTTACCGTGGAGTTCCATGCCCTTGAGTTTCTTCTTCTCCCAGAGGCCGGCCTTCGTGGAGGAGTGGGCGCGGGGGATGTGCCGTGCCGCGGCTATCATCAGTCCGATGGTGAGCTCTGCGACAGACACCACCGTCGCCTGCGGCGTATTCCTCACGGTAATACCTTTCTCTCTGGCGTACGCGAGGTCCACGTTGTCCAGACCTACACCCGCCCGGACCACGAGGCGCAGCCGGGGAGCCGAGTCCATGAACCTCCTGTCCACCTTCGTCCTGCTACGGACTATCACGGCTTCGGCTTCGGTGTACCTCTCAGGGGGGAGTACGGTTATCCCCGCCTCCTGAAGGATATTCCGGGCTATCGGATCAAGTTCGTCCATTATGGCCACTGAAGGCATATGGGATATTGTACGGGGGAAGCACACACGGTATTTCCCGGTGGGGATATACCACTTTCCGCACCTTTAGAATATCGGTTGAACATGCTCAGAGGAACCTGGCGCGTTAAGGTAGGGCTGGCTCAGATGCTGAAGGGTGGGGTGATAATGGACGTTACTACCCCGGAACAGGCCAGAATAGCCGAGGAGGCCGGAGCCGTGGCCGTTATGGCCCTGGAGAGGGTCCCGGCCGACATCCGGAAGCAGGGGGGAGTCGCCCGTATGGCCGACCCCGAAATCATCCTCCGGATAATGGACGCCGTGACCATACCCGTAATGGCAAAGGTCCGGATAGGCCACTTCGTTGAGGCCCAGATATTAGAGGAGCTCGGAGTTGACTTCATAGACGAGAGCGAGGTCCTTACCCCTGCGGACGAGGAAAACCACATAGACAAGCATCCCTTCAACGTCCCCTTCGTGTGCGGGGCCAGAGACCTCGGTGAGGCCCTCAGAAGGATAGCGGAGGGGGCGGCCATGATAAGGACCAAAGGTGAGGCCGGCACGGGTAACGTGGTGGAGGCCGTCCGGCACATGCGCCGTATAAACCGCCAGATAAGGGAGCTGACGACGAAGGACCCCGAGGAACTCTACGCCGCAGCGAAGGAGTTAAAGGCCCCCTACGAACTGGTCAAGTACGTTGCGGAACACGGTCGCCTTCCCGTACCCAACTTCGCCGCCGGTGGGATAGCCACGCCCGCCGACGCCGCCCTGATGATGCAGCTGGGAGCCGAGGCCGTGTTCGTGGGTAGCGGTATATTCAAGTCCTCCAACCCCCGCCGTATGGCCGCAGCCATAGTTGAGGCCGTCGCCTACTACGATAACCCGAAGGTTCTGGCCCGGATCTCCCGTGGCCTCGGTGAGCCGATGAGGGGAGTGGACATCCACGAGCTCTCCGAAGGGGAACTCCTCCAGACCAGGGGCTGGTGATGAGGATCGTAATAGCCAACCAGAAGGGAGGGGTGGGCAAAACCACCACCGCCGTGAACCTCTCCGCCGCCCTCGCCCTCATGGGGGACAGGGTCCTTCTGGTTGACGCGGACTCTCAGGCCAACGCCAGCATAGGGGTGGGCCTCGTGAACCGCACGCCCAACCTCTACCACGCCCTTATAGGCCTGGCCGACGTACGGGAGGCCATATACCCCACGGAGGTCAAGGGTATGGACTGTCTGCCCTCCTCCCCGGATCTGATAGGTGTTGACGCCGAACTGAAGGGGATGGGCGGATGGGAGTACCGCCTGCGAGACCTCCTGAGGGGGCTGGATTACGACTGGGTCATAATAGATACGCCCCCGTCCCTCGGTACCTTAACCATCCTGTCCCTCACGGCGGCCGACAGGGTGATCATACCGGTTCAGGCGGAGTACTACGCCCTTGAAGGTCTGGGGCAGCTCCTTGAGACCCTGAAGTACGTTATCAACCTCCTGAACCCCCGTCTGGAGCTGATGGGCGTTCTTGTGGCCATGTACGACAAGAGGGTGAGGCTTGCAAGAGAGGTGTACGAGGAGTTGCGGAGGTACTTCGGGGACAAACTCTTCCGCTCCGTTATCCCCCGGAACGTCAAACTGGCGGAGGCGCCGAGTTTCGGGAAGCCCGGTGTGGTCTACGACCCCTCATCCCGCGGGGCCATCGCGTACATGGAGCTGGCAAAGGAGATAAAGTATGCCAAGGTCAAGTCGGCTCGGTAGGGGACTGGGTGCCATATTCAGCGAGAAGGAGGACGTGAGTCTCCAGAGGTACGTACCCGTGGACGAGATCGTGCCGAACCCTTACCAGCCCCGCCGCAACTTCACGGAGGAGGAACTCCTTGAGCTGGCCGAATCCATAAAGAGCCACGGCATGCTCCAGCCCATAGTGGTCAGGGAGAAGGACGGCAGGTACGAGATAATAGCCGGTGAGAGGAGGTGGAGGGCGGCCAAACTGGCCGGTCTTGACCGGGTTCCGGCCATAATAAGGGAGGTGGAGAGCGAAGAGGAGATGCTTATATTCGCCTTAGTTGAGAACCTGCAGAGGGAGGACCTTAACCCGGTTGAAAAGGCCCTCGCCCTGAAGAAGCTCAAGGAGGAGTTCAACGCCACGGACTCCGAGATAGGTAAGATAGTGGGGAAGAGCCGGAGCGCCATAACCAACACCCTTCGCCTTCTGGACCTTCCGGAGGAGGTCCTAAATCTCCTCGCGAACGGTCGGATAAGCGAGGGACACGCGAGGGTTCTACTGCGGCTGAACGACCCCGACGAGCAGATCCTGTGGGCGAGGAGGGTGGTTGAGGAGGGTATAAGCGTCCGGGAGCTTGAGAGGCTGCTATCGGACGGGGAGGACGATAACGTCTGGGTGAACGAGTACGAGGAGATGCTCCAGAGGAAGGGGTTGAGGGGCCGCCTTAAGGCGGGAAAGAGGTCGCTCACCCTTGAGATAAAGTTCAAGAGCCGCGAGGAGCTGGACGAGTTCCTCGGCAAGCTGGGTTGACCTTCAACCTTACAATCAAAAGGTGGGTGCGAGAAGTCATCTGAGAAAGATCGGGAAGTTCATGTACGAGCTTCCGATGGACTACAAGCCGGGTATGAGGGTCCCCGGTCTGATATTTACGAGTTCCCGGATAATGCCGGAGGACGAGGCCCTTGAGCAGGTGGCCAACGTGGCGACGTTGCCGGGTATAGTGAAGTACTCCATAGGTATGCCGGACATCCACTGGGGGTACGGCTTCCCCGTTGGGGGCGTTGCGGCCTTCCGGGTGGAGGACGGGGTCGTCTCTCCGGGGGGGATAGGGTTTGACATAAACTGCGGCGTCAGGCTCATAAAGACCAACATATTTTACGAGGAACTCCAGAGCGTGGCCGAGAGGCTCGCGAACAAACTCTACTCCTACGTACCTTCGGGTGTGGGGGTGGGGGGTCCCTTCAGGGCGAGTAAGAAGGATCTGGAGA
>WFXS01000006.1 GCA_015490465.1 Caldifarciminota bacterium | reverse complement strand
CCGCTGTAGGCACGCACTTCCCGGCGGCTCCCTGCCCCTCCCCTGCCTCCTCTGTCTCTCTCCCGGGGACGGGCTTAACGACCTCCCTTCGCTACGCTACTTACTCGGCCTTTAATACCTCCTCCACCCGCCATTATAAGGGTGAACAGCTTTAGAATTTCACTGCATTATGAGGGTGATACTCATTTACGATGTGGCGACAGAAGATTCCAAGGATCAGCAACGGTTGGGGCGAATAAGGAAGATCGCCCGTAGGTATCTGACCCACGTACAGAAATCCGTTTTTGAAGGTTCCATATCCCGGTCCAAGTTGGAGAGGTTGAAGGTGGAACTCTTGAAGGAGGCCGACCGTAAGCGGGACAGCGTCATCCTGTACGTGATGGACGACAGGACGAAGTACGACAGGCAGATCCTTACGGACGTTCCGGACCCAACCTCCAACATACTGTGATGATGGACGAAATCAGATACACGGCCGTTCAGGTCTCTTACTACGTCATCTGCCGGCGAAAGCTTTGGCTCTTCTCCAGGGGGATCGCCCAGGAGTACGAGAGCGAGGACGTTGCCATAGGAAGGCTGATAGACGAGGTCTTCTACAGGAGGCAGAGGGACAGGGAGGAGGATTATACCGCCCTGATGGACAGGTTGAAGATAGACTTTCTGACGGTGGGCGACGGCGTTATTGTTAATGAGGTCAAGAAGTCCAAGGCCCTTGAGCGGGCGCATATCGTTCAGGTGAAGTACTACCTGTTGGCCTTCAAGAGGTTGGGGGTAAAGGTCAAGTACGGGATAATACGGTATCCGAAACTCCGCCGTACGGAAAAGGTGTATCTATCCGGTGAGGATGAGAGGGAGATTGAGGAGATACTCAAGGGCATAGACTCCGTCCTGTCTTTACCCGTGCCTCCCCCTCCCATAAACGCGTCTTATTGCAAACGGTGTGCGTACTACTCCTTCTGCTATGGGTAGGACGTACTACATCTTCTCGTCCGGGGATTTGAGGAGGCGGGAGAATACGATCGTTTTTGAAAACGAGAAGGGGCGTAAGGCCGTACCGATAGAGGGGGTTGAGGACATATACATCTTCGGGGAGGTTAGCCTCAACACCAAGCTGATAGGTTTGCTGAACTCCTACGGCATAACCCTACATTTCTTCAACTACTACGGCTGGTACATGGGGAGCTACTATCCGAGGGAGAGAAACGTTTCGGGCTTCCTGGCCGTAAAACAGGTGGAGCATTATACGGATCCGGAGAAGAGGCTTTACCTCGCCAAAGCCTTCGTTGAGGGCGCCGTAAGGAACCTGTCCAGGGTGTTCCCCGGTCTGGATGCGGCAGGTACCCTGAAGGCCCTTGAGGAGGCACGGAGCGTTGAGGGTGTTATGGCGGTGGAGGCCAACTTCCGTAAGGCGTACTACTCCAAACTGGCCGATAAAACCGGATGGGAGTTTGGTAAGAGGGAGAAACGCCCACCCACCAACCCCCTGAACGCCTTGATCTCCTTCGGAAACTCCCTCGTATATACGACCGTGCTTAAGGAGATATACACCACCCCCTTACTACCGACGGTTAGCTACCTCCACGAGCCTACGAGCCGCCGCTTCTCCCTCTCCCTTGACGTCTCCGAGGTCTTCAAACCCATCCTCTCCGACCGCCTGATCTTACGCCTGATAGATAGGGGGCAGATAAGGGAGGAGCATTTTACGAGGGAGTTGAACTTCGCCTATTTGAGCGAGGAGGGGAGGCGGATATACGTCGGGGAGTACGATAAGGCTCTGCGCACCACCTTCCGGCACCGTCGCCTCCGCAGGAAGATTTCCGTAAGGACGGCCGTACGGCTTGAGCTTTACAAACTCATCAAGCACCTCCTTGGGGAGAAGCCCTACCGCCCCTTCACCCATTCCTCGCCTTAAGACGGCGTTATAGGGGTCGCTCTCAACCTCACTCCAACTCCTCTAAAACCCTGCTTATCTCCCTCTTTAACTTCGGAACATCGTCCTTTACTATCTTCCAAACGTTCCTATAATCCACACCGAAGTACTCATGAATGAGGATGTTTCTCAAGCCAGCCATTGCTCTCCATGGGATATGACCATACGTTTTCCTGAAAGCCTCCGGTATATTTCGGGATGCCTCGCCGATTATCTCAAGGCTTCTAACGAAGGCCCTTTTCAGGGTCTCATCCTTTATGAAATCCTCAAATCTCAAACCCCTTGATGCGTTCTCCAGATATTCGCACTCGTCTATAATGTGTTTCAGAAAAGGTCTTACATCTTTGCTCATACGAACACAACCTCCTCCTCTATATACGGCCTGATATACGGACTTATCGCTTCTTCTGATACGAGGTCAACTTCTTTTCCCAATATACTTTCCAGAAATTCCTTAAGATCAAATATCCGCAAACCTATTGGCTCTGAAAGTACGACCAGAATGTCAACATCGCTATCTTCCCTCGCCTCCCCTCTCGCAACGGAACCAAAGATACCAATTTTCTTGACTCCAAACTTCTTTATCTCCTCGTAGTTCTCCTTTATCAGCCGGATAACCTCTTCCTTATCCACAACGTGAAGTATAAACCTGAGTGGTATCCTCCTACCCCTCACTGCACGCAAATCTGATAGGTACATACCTTGTTCAGATATATAATGCCATTATTGTGATTACTGTCTTACTGATAACGACAAAGGCAAAGATGGTACTCGTAGCCGATACCTCGTACATGAGGGTAGCGAGCTACATACTTATAATCACCCCGGATGGCGATACTATCCGCAAGCCTATATACTGCGCCCCCGGTGTTATATGCGACAGTATAGTTCAAGTTGTAGAGCCGGATCCAGGTAAGTGGTGGACTAAGTATATAATAGGGCGTATGGATACCGTACCTCCACAGTTCCCCCCTCTTGAGGGATGTAAAAGGAAGTTCGGTAAATCGACGACCTTTATATTTGACACCATGACGGTGGGGAACATGCACTACATTAACGTTACAGGCAGTATCACCAACTACCTTGACTCGGCGCAGTACTACGGAAGCAGGGGTTTAAAGTTCTATGTGAGAACGGATGGTAAGATAATTGTCAGAGTTGGTGTATGGCTCCACGATAAGAACGATTTTTACGTGACCACACCCGCAGATGAATCTATTGATAGATACAAAAAGGGTTTAAACCTCGTAAGCTTTAACTTCCGCGAGGATCTCGCTCCCGGTGATTGGGTTCCTCCACCTCTGGGACCTATACCCGAGGATGTTGTCCGAAACATGATGAAACCCAAGAATAAACTTCTTGTCGTTATACACGCCTGGCCATTCAGTCCGGGAGAGCGTCCACTCAAAGTGGAGGTATCGGAGTTATGCCTGTATTAAGTATCATTACCCCCTTTTTCATTTGTATATGTATAATACGCCCATGATCCTCGTAATACTTTCCCAGATCTATCCCCCGGAGATGGCAATAAGCGGGTACGTGAGGGGGGAGGTTAGGAGGTACACTCTCGGTGGATCACATTCCGGGTACGAAATTGACAGCGTCATAAGCGTGAGGGATGGTGGACGGATAGGATGCATACTTCTGTCAGGAAGCCGTATAGTGACCATAAAGAGCTGGAATCCTGATTCTTTCCGTGTGGATACCTTCTACGCGTACTACAACACCTTCTACTTAGTTGAGTTCTTCAAAAAGCCCTACTTCGGACTTGAGGCGAACAGGTCGGACATTAACGTAGCCATAAGATCCCTGAAGTTCCCCATAACGCCGGGGGATAGGTGGCCGGCCTACGACTGGTGCGGCCCACAACCCGGAGATTTCTACGAGTTGGGAGACATAGACGGGAACGGCCTCTCCGATTCCATCGTGTTCTTGCCATCCGAAATGTGGTACGAGTACGTCTCATCCGACACCGATACCGTCATAACGACGGGTGTTATAGAGTACGCTTTTCTCTACTCCTACCGGGATACCGTAAGGTACATTAGCGATACGAACTACTGGATGCTTTTCAAGAGGGGATTTTACCATTACGACTACGTACACTTCACCTATGTGAAAAACGTGGGGTACGTGGAGTACAGGGTTGATTCTTCAAGGGTGGATTATTACTCTCTCGTATATTACAGGAACGGCCGTTTTGAAACGCCTATAATGACCTTAGACAGTACGGACACGCTTTACGACCTCTACTCCCGTACGATGGAACCCCTGAACGTAGCGGAGAGGACCGGGGAGGAAGGACCCACCCTGACCGTTAAGGGCAGAAGGGTGTATATGAGATGCGATGGGTGTTCGTACAGGATCTACGCCGCAGATGGGCGGATGGTAAAGGCGGGTACGTCGTCGGGGGAGACCTCTATTCCCCTGAAAGCCGGCGTGTATTTCGTAAAGGTGGCCGATGGGGTTGAAAGGGTCGTTATAAGGTAGTTCCCACCTCCAACATCCCGAAGCCCTGTCCCGTCCTTACGCCGAGGCCATAGTCGTATATGAACTTCAGGACGTCAGGGGAGGCCTTTACCCTTACCGTCCCTATGAACCCACGGACGTACCCCCTGTAGTGCTTGACCATAACCTCCCTCACCTTCCCCACGGGTTCAACTTCCATCCCCCCCTTCGGGACCCTCATCAGAAACCTCTCCATCCTTTCCCTCGTCGTCTCAAGAAGCCTCTGGCTGAAGCCCTCCTCACCCGGAAGTAGGTAATGCTCCTTGGGGTTCCTTGGGTCCCTGTCGGGGTCGTTCACCACTACAGGCGAGAGTATCCGGAAGGTGTCCTCCCCCCTGTACTCCCTCCATACGGGCGAGACTTCGGTTAGCCTGAACTTCCTTATCTCCTCCTTGCGGATCCTATCCCATCCCATTCCCCGTTTGAGGCCCATCGCGAAGTTGAACATGGCCGTCAGGATTTCGGGGTCGCCGCTGGAGAAGAGGAAGTCCATCCGTCCTATCCCCGTTATCTCGTTTTTGCCGAACTTGACCCCTCTGTTGAAGAGGACGGCGAAGGTGTAGGGTTTTACGAGACGGTTCTCAAAGATGTGGGGGAAGCGGGGCAGGAGGGCCGACTTTACGAAGGAGATGAAGATCCCCCTGTAATCAATCGGGAGGCTCTCCGGTTGCCCTCCCGTAGGTTTGAACCTGATCTTAAGCCTCATCTTGCCCTGCCTCCGTTAGGGTTGTGAGGAACACCGGCATATCGGCCTCCTCGTCAAAGCGAGTTTTAACCTCGCCAGCGAACCCGGAGGAGACGAGGTAGGCCCGTACGAAGTCAAAGGTCCTTACGCCGTCTATGAGCCTGTAGAAGGTGGGCAGGCGGTAGGCCAGTCCAACTCCGGGGGCCTTATCCTCCGGTACGTAGAAGAACCAATCGGGGTACCCACGGACGGGTTTCTCGGTGTCGCTAAGCGAAACTATGGAGACGTCCTCAATCACCACCCAGTCCTCGGCCCGGCCGAGATGGAGGGGCGAGAGCCACCTTTCGGGGCTGTGGAGGGCGTCCTCTATGGTCTTCAGGAAGCCAGCGTCGTCGTGATGGACGTATATAAGCAGATGGACGTCGTTTAGGATATCTATGGACACGGGGGACTGACCGCCCGGATGCTCTATCAGGCCGTTTATCCTCCGGTTCGTCGCAGAGCCGAACCTGTCCCGATGGGATTTCTTACTCAAGTTCCTGAACCAGATGTACTCCGTCGTTTTGGCGACGAACCTGCCGGCTACGGACAGTTTGATGCGCTTCAACTCCCTGAAGTTCCCGTCCTCCGGCTCACCTTCTCCCCTAAGGTTCCTTATGCCGAGGACGTTGCAGAGCATACCTATGACGGTTGAGTAGGGGGGTATGGGGTAGGTGTGCCTACGCTTGTAGGTGAAGGGTAGGCGGTAGTGGGCCTGGGGCTGGTAGAGTTTAAGGCGTAATACCTTCATGCTTATCCGGTGCTTTTAAGGCCTATGCTCTCAAGGAACTTTTCCCAGTCGGACTCGTAATCCAAGCCGGCGGCCTCGGCGCCGAGTCTCTCCGCCCACCAGACGAAGGCTTTTCTGCCCTCTTTGTACTCTTCCTGATACCAACTGTTGGCGAGGGCGTCCCTTATACCCTTTACGACGAGCTTACGCTTCTCCTCGTCCGGCTCAAGGTAGATGTAGGGGTGGAATACGGGGGACGGTACCCTGACGGCCCCAGCGATGATGAAGAGGGGTACGATGGTATTGGCCTCACCGGAAGACTGGGCATAAAGACCGTCCTTTATAGCCTTTAGGAGGTCTCTGATGCGCCTCTCCTTCTCCTCCTCCGGTACCTCAAAGATTACCCGATAGCTGCCTCCCAGATCCTCCCACCTGATGGTACCTTTTACCGTTCCGTCCTCTCCAAGCACCTCGCACTCGTTTTCGCTCTTTTCCCGAACGTTTTGAATCTCCTTTGTGATGTTATCGTGGAGGGTTATCTTAAGGGTTCCGTTATTAGTGTCGGGTTTATTACTAACTATCCACTCGTCCCTTCCGAGTCGCTCGGCATCTATGGTGAAGGATACCTTGTAGAAGGACAGATGCTCCTCCCTATTGTTAATGTCAGGCGTTGCTCCGAGGTGCTTACCTCTTCTTACCAAGTCGTGGTTGGCGTAGAAGGCCATATCGCCAAGGTACGGCTCAAGGGAGACGGCCTTGGTTATACCTACGGGGGCCTTACGGGTGATGGAGTTTTCTCCTTCTGTTGTGTACATATATCCGAAAGCATCCAGTTCTTCGCTGTTGATGATGTCATCCTGAGTTATATCAAATTGAACGATCTTTTTGTTCCCTTTTTTTATTACCCTTACCTCGGCCGGCTTCCACTTAGATGCTGTTATAAGGGTCTGGAACAGGTAGTGCCTTATGGCGGGTTTTCCGATGAAGGAGAGGGTACGGTTTCCCCGTGTTAGCTTCTTAACCGATAGGATGTTGCCTCCTATCTTCTCGTCCCTGTTGAGGGCGCTCCCCTCAAATATGAGGGTTACGGTGATGTTGGGAATCTTCCTGTTGCTCATGCTTCACCTCCTTGTTCTTTTTTGCGTTCTGTTTTAGCGATAACGGAGAACACCCCGCTAAGGAAGGAGTACAGAAGCGTACGGAAAACGTCATCCGGATAGACCGGTTGGAAAATTTTGCTGAGCTCCTCTGGGATATCTTTGTTAGCGGCGAAGAAGATCCGCAGTATCATACCGAAGACGATGTCCCTGTGGCCGTGGCGGGCGAGTTCCATTATGCGGTAGCCCATCTTCTCAAAGGAGGAACGGATGTTCTCGTCTTTGGCGACTTCTTCTCCTTTTTCCCGTAGCTTATCTGCGAGGTCGCTGGTGTTTTTAAGGGTGAAGCGTATATAAAGGTCGTACAGTTTTCTCCTTTTACGAAGATCGGTTGTTGCCTCGTAGGTCATCTTTAAGAGCTGTTCGGTCTCACGGCTAAGGCGACGTAGCTCTTCAACCCATGCCTGTGCATCCTCATAGGTGAGTTGGCCATTCATGGCTTTACGCTTGATCTCCTCAAAGTTGATTGTACCTGTCATATTCAACCTCCTCCTTTAAAACGTCCGATATGGCGGCGTAAAGTTGGAACAACTTCTGCGATACCCTGATTTCTCCTTTATTTCTAGAATTCACCCCTTCCCTTAGCATACGCTCCCCCATACGTAAAATGCCCTCAAAATCGCCCTTGAGGACGAGGTTGAGGACGTCGTATCGGTTAATTCTGCTCAACAGGGACGCCACCTTCCTGTTAGTTATAATTCTAACGACCTCGTAAGGTAGGGAGAAGAAGTTTATTTCGTCCCCTCTTTTAAGGACAACCTCTATGTTCATCGCCGTCCAGCGGGATAGCTCACGGTTGAGGCGTAGAGTCATTTCAATTAGGGACATACTGAGGATCTGTTCAACCCGTTCGGCCTTTTCCCTCCCATAAATCTCGCGGGCGTACCTGTTGAGGTACCACATAATCTTAAACGAGGGGGCGTTAATGAAGATTTGGGAATTGTTAGGGAGGTTTATCAAAGATAGGTGGTGATGAACAATCAAAAATTTACATAGAGTGCAAATTCCAATAGCTGAATGGGATTGTAAATTCCAATATGAGTTGGGAAAAGCAGGCGCGGGGAAAAGATAACTCATAAATTGTAAATCAACAGGGAAGACTTTGTAAATACCTTTAGTACAGAAAAAGCATTTTGTCTGATTAGAATTCTGTTTAAAAATCTCATCATAATTAAACTTCTCCACAAATTTTTCTACCTTCTTGAAATGGGAAGGATTAAACAAATTTTGATAATATCCTCCCGAGGAGAAAAGGAAACCGATCACTTTTCGATATTTGTAAAAATCTTCCTTTGGTTTTATAATTTTCCTAATCTCTTCGCTTATGCGACGAAGTTCGGATTCTGAGGAATCCTCACTTATACCTTTAAATTTTTCTTTTATCAACTTTATCTCCTCATCAAAAGAAACCCCATCAAATTTGAAGTTCGCTTTTAATATGGAGTCTCGTATCTGTGATTTTTGTGCCCCTTTGGGTATTTTTGTGATTTGAGAGAATATGAATTCTTCTAACGACAAATAATAAGATTTGAAAGTTTCCTCAATAAAGTACCAATGCCAAATGGCAAGTATGTCCAAAGGTTTCTCCTTATTGGCTCTCTCTGAAAATATTTTGCTAAATTTCTCTCTCTCCACCTCTACCCCTCCATCCTTCCTCAACATCCCCTCAACGTCCTCCCCCATGGCGTCCAGCACCCTCAAGAACCCCACAACACCGGCGTTGTAGAGCCAGTTCGCAGGATAAAGCGTCAGCTTAGATGATGAAAGCGTCATCTTCGTCATCTTCTAACCTCCTTTTGGTATGTTCTAAACCTATCTCTTTTTCGTAGTCATCTTTCACCACAAAAATACCACTCAACCAACGTTTAAGTTTTCTTTTGCCATTATCTTTGAGTTTCTCTTCTCCTTCCTCCCCATAAATTTTTCTGTAGAGATACTCATATTTCCCACCTTCCTCCATCGCTTTCTTTTCAATAAATCTTAGAAACCCATAACTTACCCACTTCCAAGGCACACTTACGATGTACTTTGACAGAATATCCCGTTTAAAGTGAGCGTAATTCTGATTGGGATCGTTGAAATCAAAACTTAAAACGGCGTTTATGAAATCTTCAAGGAGGTTCTCCGGTACGGCATTCACCTCGTATATC
Organism: Caldifarciminota bacterium; assembly: GCA_015490465.1. Classification (GTDB taxonomy): domain Bacteria; phylum Hydrothermota; class Hydrothermia; order LBFQ01; family LBFQ01; genus JAADCS01. The sequence continues at coordinate 15,310 of WFXS01000006.1, read as the reverse complement.
GTCCTGAATATCCTCTGGGCTTCGGCTTTCCTCCCGGATACCCATCCCTCGTCCAAAACTGCGAGGGTGTCGTAGAAGGTTCTTATGTATTTACTCTCATCAGCTAGGGCATCAAGAGTGGCGTAGAAGCCCCTGACTATGGCGTACTTGTCGTACTCGGATAGGGGGAAAGGTGGAATGCCCTCTTCAATGTTGATATACCCCAGAAGGCTACCCTCAAAGTCCTCTTTCTCGGAACCTTCAGCATTATCGCCTTTTTTCTTCCTTCCTTTCTTACCTTTACTACTCTGCTCCTCCTTCAAGTATCCCACAGGTTCGTAAAAAACCTTGTTAATAGTTTCGTAAGTGGGGGATTTTTCTATAAACTCCTCCATTCCCTCCCCGCCTGTCTCCCCCCACCTCCACAGCCAAGCGAGGGACCACAGCATCAGGTCCTTCTCCTTATGGTAGGGCGATGTGTGGGCGAGTTTCTTATCTTTCACCCACACCCATACGAAGACGTTAGGCCCTGCGGTCAGGTCCAGGCCCTCCTCCGGTATATCCATCTCCTCCCCACTGCTCTTATCCCACACTTTGCCGTCCCTGTAGAAGTACCTCCGCATCACCCTGCCCATCCTCTGGACGAGGGCGTCAAGCGGGGCGAGGTCCGTAAACAGGACGTCCCCATCTATATCAAGGGACGCCTCAACCACCTGCGTGGCTACGAGGATCTTGCCTTCGCCCTCGTCCTTTGGCTTCGGGTTCCCGAAGGCCTCCATCACCTCCCTCTCCCTCCTCCTGCGGTCCTCAAGGGTGAATCTGGAGTGGAGGAGATAGACGGGTACCCCCTCGCCCTTCAACTCCTTCTTCAACTCCTTATAGGTCTCCTGGGCGGAGGCGACGGTGTTCCTTATCACTATTACCCTCTTGCCCTCCCTCGCGTGCCTCAAGATCTCCTCAATTTCCCTGCCAAACTCGGGGGCGATTTCCTGCTTCTTTTCTTCCCCCTTTTCTTTATCGTCCCTCTTGATCTTGATAAACCGCAGCTCCACCCTGTGCTTCCTTATCCGTCTGAAGTCCTCCTCGTTATCCTCGTAGATGTTGAGTATAGGGATCTCCCCGACCCTGTTTATAACCTCCTCCCTTACGAACTCCGGCAGGGTGGCCGTCATGAGGAGGAAGTTGCCGCCCATCTTTACGGTGTCCTCAAGGAACTTGACGATTATGGCCGCTGCTCTGGGGTCGTAGGCCTGCACCTCATCAACCGTCAGCTTTGAGTAGGAGATTACGGCGTATATCTTCTCAAACGTGGGAGGTTTCAGGGCGTAGGGGAAGAACTGGTCCCCCGTTGAGACCAGGAACGGGTGCGCGAGTTGGCGGGCGAGGGCGTAGGATGTGAAGTCTTCGCCCCTCTCAAGGTAGAAGACGTCGGCGTCGGAGTGGAGGAGGCCAAGCTTTTCCGTCCCGAATACGTCCTCCGCCCTATGGAACATCTGATTCACGGCAGCCCTCAAGGGGAGGGTGTATATGGCCTTGTAGCCGGCGGACCAGAGGAAGGCGAACTCCGTTTTGCCATAGCCTGTGGGGGCGACGAGGATGAGGTTCCCATCCGTTTCCTTCAACTTTACAAACTGCCACGCCCCCTCCCCTATCCTCTCCTTTATCGCCCCATGCACCTCATCCCTGTCCTTAGGCGGTATCTCAACGTTGGAGAAGGAAACCCCCTCCTCTTCCTCAACCCAAGAGGCGAAGTGGTCCGCCCTCTGAAGTAGGCCCCGGATGAGTACGCCCCTCCTGTTCCTATCCGTTATCTCCCTGTCGGAGATCTGGGACAGGATGCCGTAGGGTGGCGGTGCGATGCGGGGGTCGGAGACGGACAGTCCTCTGGCCAGCGATTGGGTTATGTCTTCGTTCAACTTATAGGCCTTCCCCATCTCGTTTTTGAGGTTTTCAAGGAGGTCGTTCCTGAAATTCGTATCTTTCAACAGTCTATCTGCCAGTTCGTTCAGGGCGCTCCAGCCCTTCCCGATTATCTCCTCAAAGTTTTCCCTCCAGTGGTGATAAGCGATGGCTACCCTAACGTCATCAGAAAAATCCCCCGGCACAAAGAGGAGGGAGACAAAGGAGTGGGGTACGTTTAAGGTGAGGTCAAAAGGCTCGTAGTCCGTATTCTTCAGGATTTTTATCTGAAAGTAGGGGAGTACCTTACCCAGGTCGTGATACTCCACAGCCTTCAGGATCTCGTCCTCAATACCTTCAAAGTCCCCAAGGGGGTTCCGGCCCGTACGTTTGAGGTGAGACTTCAGGGAAAGGAAGGTCTCTCTAACATCTTCGGTGTGTCTCTTGAGGGAAACCCCGGTACTTTTGGCGAGTATTTTACCCATACAAGGGAGCATTATAAGGTAGGAGGTTTAATACACTTTGTGGATGAAAACGGAAAAACGTACACTATGAACGGTTTATCTTCACCTTCGGTTTAACCTTCGGAGGCACTTTCAAAGGAAACGGCCTCATGGCCGGCCTCTCGTCCTTTATGGCCTCAGGTATGAGGGAGGGCAGAACCTTCTCCGTCAGGTCCATTATCTGGACCAGAGGACTCCTTATGAGGACCATGAGGGCGGGAACCCGTGTGGAAATGACAGAAAAGAGTTTAACGGGCCTGAAGGGGACGTCTCCAACGCCGTCCTTATCCACGTCGTACCCCCTGTACGCACTCCAGTAGTTCCCGTTTATGTCGTTGAAACTGCTGAAGTTGTTCGTAACGAAGTCAAACGTGTTCCCCACGATATTGTTGCGGGTTATCACGTTGTCGGTTGAATTCGCCCACAGCCTTATGGCTATACCGTTTTCCTTCAAAATGTTATCGTGAATTTTATTCCTCACGGAACCTTCAAGGTAGAAGCCGTAGGTGTTGCGGTAGAGGTAGTTGCCGTAGATTTTGCTATCATAAATATCTTTAAGCAGAAAACCGAAGGTCGCCCCTCCCCAGTGGTGTTCAAACCTGTTGTACCGCACCGTCACCCTCTTGGAGTACATCACGGCTATACCCACACCGTTGTTCACGAAGGTGTTGTACTCGTACAGGTCGTCGTGGGAGAACATGAAGTGTATGCCGTAGCGCACATTTTTGATTGAGTAGTTGTAGCGGAAGACGGAGTTGGTGACGAACTCAAGGTATATCCCGTCCCTGTGGCCCTGAAGGTGGTTGTTCTCCACCAACATGCTGTCACAGTTCCACATGTGTATGGCGTTTCCCGTAGTCGTCTCTACCTTTGCAAAACCCACGACAACGTTATCCCTCACCACGCCCCCCTTTGACTTCTCGTAGTATATCGCCCAGAAGTTGTCCCAGAACTCGTTCCCTTCCACCCTGCAGCCCGTACACTCCGTAATCTTCACGGCGGCGATATCCCTCGTCATACTCCTGCCGCTGTTCTTAAACACAAAACCCCTTATCAGTACGCTGTCCGCTTTTAAAACGTGAAACATCTGATATTTGTATTCACCGTCAATCACAGGCTTGTTGATGCCTATGAGAGATATTCCGGACTTTTCAACAACGATCTCCCCCTCGCGGTATACCCCACCCTTCACTAAGATGGTATCTCCAGAGTTTACGTTCTGAAGTGCAGATTTTATGCTTTTGTAGGTGCAGCCATCCTCGCAGACGCTGACGCTTGTAGCAAACAGGAATAAAGCGGGCGCAGACATGGCGCATCATTTCATCTGCATCTGGTGGTTGTGTCCCCCCTTCATGGGCATGGGATTCTGCTTGCGTACCAGGTCTACAACCTGCGACCAGTTGAGAACCTCGCCTCCATTCTTCCTCATAAAAGCCTCGGCGTCCTCCACGTTCTCAAAGGCAGCAACGTCGGAGGCCATGGGGCTGTGGATCTTGACGCTCTGGACGTATATGGCCTTCGTCGCGTCTATGAGCTTGCCGGGATGCGCGTAGTCTACGACCAGAAATAGGGCCACGCTTTTCTCCGTGAGCTCGGGATCCTCCCAGAAATGGTTTATCATACAGGCGACGTCGTCGTACTTGTACACCTTGCCCTTTTTGGTAACTATCTCGGCACCGAAGCGTTGGTCGGTTATGGTCATCTTGCACCAGTAACAGGCATCCTTGCCGAACTCTATGGGAACGGGTTTGGGTTCGGATTTACAGCCCACGAAGAGGGTTGCGACGCCGAATAGAAGTATCAGGGCGAGCCTCCTCATGTCTCTCACTCCTTCACGTATAGCCGGTCAAGGACGATAACTAAGAAGACGAGGACACCGGCGATTATGGCAAGCCAGCCACCTATGTCGGGCATGGACCACACGACGAAGTTAAGGAGGACCTTCTTACCTATGAGGGGAGGGGTGAAGGGATCTATCTTCAGGGGAGCGTTGGGGTCAAGGTCGTGGCCGTAGTGGTACAGCCACTTGTAGAAGTCTGCCATGGCTATGATGCCGAAGGCGGCGTACAGGATGAACCACGTCCAGATGAGCTTGCGCTTGTACCAGATAGCGAGGATGATGGCCGTTATGGCGAAGAACCAGAAGGTAATTGGAAGTATGGTGAACTCCGGAAGATGCTCCGGTAGAGGGTGCATCCCCACGTAGTGGTTGAGGTCGTCTATGATCTTCTTCTGCTGGAGGTCTCCCCAGCCACTCGTCAGGATAACAAGACGCAGACCCTCCGGATACTGGGGGGCTATCAGGTCTATGTACCACAGCCGTACGAAGTTAACGGCTGCGAGGAGCAGGCCCGCAACGAACAGGAGGATTCGGTTAAGCGTTTTCATGGCTTTCTTCCTTATTTAAAGAAGGGGGGGCTTTCGCCCCCCCTCAGCCTTTTCATGCGTTAGAGCGCTTTATCCAGTCCCCACTTGAGGGGTACGTTGGAACCCCTGGGAGACACACGGATATAACCCTGCATCTCCTGGTGCAGGGCTGAACAGAAGTCCGTGCAGTAGAAGGGATACACACCGGGCTTCTTGGGTACCCACCTGATGGTAAGGGTCTGACCGGGCATTATGAGGGCGTTAGGTTCGTTGGCCCCCATGACGGCAAAGCCGTGAGGGATGTCCCAATCCTGCTCTATGTTCGTGACGTGGAAGTAGACGGTATCGCCGACCCTGATACCCTCTATGTTGTCGGGGTTGAAGTGGGACCTGATGGCCGTCATGTAGATGTGGACGACGTTACCCTTGCGCTCAATCTTTACATCGTTCTCACTCTTAACTGCATAGGGATGCTCGTTCTCTTCCAGGTTATAGATCTTTACGATCCGATCCTTCAGGAGATCGGCATGCAGAGCCTGGGCGTAGTGAGGCTCGCCAAGAGTCGGGAAGTCAAGGAGCATCTCCATCTTCTCACCCGTTATGTCTATGAGCTGAGCGGAGTGGTTGAGCTCGGGACCGACGGGCAGGTACCTGTCCTTGGTTATCTTGTTCAGAGCGATCACGTACTTGCCCCAAGGCTTACGGGAATCCCCACCCGGAATCAGGAGGTGACCTATGGAGTAGTAGACGGGTATACGGTCCACAACCTCGCACTTCTCGTAGTCGTACTTGATAATCTCCGAGGAGATGAAACAGGAGGTATACGCGTAGCCCTTACCGTCAAACTCCGTGTGCAGGGGACCGATACAGGCCTTGGGTACCAGACAGTGGTTCACGGACTCAAACTTCAGAACGGGGATACCCTCTACGACCTTCTCAAACTCCTTGTTCTCTATGGCCTTTATCATCTTGGAGAAGGAGTGGATGGGTATGTCGGCGGAGAGCTTACCACCACCTATGATGTACTCACCCGTGGGGTCTACGTCCACGCCGTGCGGAGACTTGGGCGTAGGCAGGAAGTAGGCCAGCCCTTCGCACTCGCTGGGGAATATGACTCTGACCTTGTCCCCGACCTTGGAGAAGGCCATGTGCTTCTTCTCATCGTAGTAGTTGTGGTAGTACTTGGCGGGGAACTCGTGATACTTACCCTCGTTTATGCACTGCTCGGCCCTCTTCCAGTTTATGGCTATGATGTAGTCCTTGTCGTTCTGGGAGGCGTTCTTCTCAAGCAGGGTGTGGGCCTGCTCGGTGTTGTAGGAGGTGAAGAAGCACCAACCGTGGCTGGGGCCCTTACCGCAGTGGGCGAGGTCGTAGTCGTAGCCGGGTACGAGGATCTGGAAGGCGATCTCCATCCTGTCCTCACCCTCGTAGTTGGGGTCGTTGTTCACCTTGATGAAGGTGATGGTTCCCTTGAACTCCTTGGCGTAGTCCTTGATGGGGACGTCCTTGAAGGTACCCTTCTGGATGTCTATGGGTACGGAGAAACGGGTGGCGGCCGTGACGTACTCGGTGTTCATGGTTATGAAGGTGGAGGGGTGGTTACCGGCGCTGTTGGGGATCTCAAGGATCTCACGGGTCTCCATGGTGGCCAGGTCTATACGGGCCACACGAGGGGTGTTGTTGGCGTTGATGAAGATCCAGCGGCCGTCCACCTCACCGTTCGTCTGGGAGAGCTCAGGGTGGTGGGTGTCATCCCACGGTATGAAGCCGTGGGAAGTCATGAGCATCGCCTTGGTCTCCTCCGTGTAACCGTAGCCACTTCTTGGGAATACAGAGAAAACGGGGATTACCCTGAAGAGCCTTCCGGAGGGTAGACCGTAGACCATCAGCTGGCCGTTAAACCCTCCGGACAGGAAGGCGTAGAACTCATCGTACTCGCCGGGAGCCACGTAGACCTTCTCGGCCGCGGTGGCGCCGGCCTTCGCCGCTCCCTTCTCTTTGGGTGGACACCCCATAAAGAGGGCGCCCACACCTATAACACCTATCGCACCTGCGAGAATCAGGGTACGCCTGCTCATAATTACCTCCTTGTTAGTTCTTTTCCTTTGCAGCTTTTCTCAGGTACTCAAGTATAGCCCTCGCCTCCTCCATGCTCACGTTCTGATTGGTCATAGGAACACCGTACTCCTCAAGGAGCTTCTGGGCTACCGGGTCCTTCAAGATCATTTCCTCCGGGTTCATGATCATGTTCATGATCCACTCCGGGGGCCTCTGGTTAACCACGTCCCTCAGGGGGGGTCCGACCTTCCTGCTGTCCAGCTCGTGGCAGGCGGTACATCCCTTCTTATCAAAGATCTCCTCGCCCTTTTTAGCCAGAGCCTCGTCTATGGTTTCGGGCAGGTTCAGAGGCTCCTGTACGGGTCCGATCCCGAACTTACTCACCTTTTCACCCTCTGCAGGGGACTGCGTTGCGTCGGCCGTTTGCATGGCCTTCTGCTCCGTCGCTCCGGAACCTTCGGCCTTACCACCTCCCCCACATCCTACTACCAGAAGGACGGGCAGGAGGTACAGAGACAAACGCTTTATGCTCATAGGAGGGTATTATACGATGGTATCGGCTTCCTGTGGGTACGCAATCCTGCAAAAGATTTCCGCAGATTTTCCGGAAAAAGCCGTCCGAAAGTCGCCAGGGCAAACATGAAAGTTCCCCCGGACCTACCATCTTCCTCCCCAGACACCCGTTATTTTAACGCGGACGATCTGCAGATCTAATCGCCCTTAAAATCATGGGCCATGTTAAGAAAAACGTCCGGGGTACTGTTTTTGGGCGTCTTGATGGTGGTGGTCGCAGGCTGTGACAGGAGAGGGGACGTATCGGAACCCAGAAAGAACCCCATAATTCTAAAGGATAGGGGGCCATACCCGGAGGAGAGGGTCACCGTTCCCCGTTATCCCGGCGCGGTGGTTGAGAACTACGAGGAGGCCTTCGCCCCCGGAGGGAAGGAGGTCTCCTTCGTGCGGGTATATCTGAACACCACGGACCCCTACGATAAGGTGCGGGACTTCTACAAGAGGGCCTTCCGGGAGAAGTACGGTGAACCCACGGAGGAAGGGGAGGAGAAGGGTATATATCACGTTGCGAAGGCGAAGGGTAAGGAGTACACCCCATACTTCCAGATAGAGGTGACGGATCTCGGGGACTACCGACGGATCGTAATAACCCGTTCCGATAGGAACAAGTAGGGCCACCGTAGAATACCCGAAGTTGGAGAGCATAGTCGTAGAGGATCTTTACAAACGTTTCGGCAGGAACGAGGTCCTTAGGGGCGTTAACCTCAAGGTACGTCCGGGCGAGATAACGGCCATCCTCGGCCCCAACGCGTCCGGTAAGACCACCCTCATGAAGTGCATTCTCGGCCTCGTAATCCCGACATCCGGAAAGATCACCGTAATGGGATACGACACGAGCAAAGGCGTGGGGTACAGGAGGTACATAGGGTACATGCCCCAGATAGCCCGATTCCCGGAGAACCTGACCGTCATGGAGTTGATAAACATGGTGAAGGACATAAGAGGGAAGGAAGCCAACTGGGAGTATTACGTGAACCTCTTTGGGCTTGAAAAGTTTCTGGATAGACCCCTGAGCGTACTATCCGGCGGAACACGCCAGAAGGTGAACACAACGCTCGCCTTCATGTTTGATAACGCCATATACATGCTTGACGAACCGACCGTCGGCTTTGATCCCGTGGCCAGCACCCACTTCAAGGACGAGGTCATAAAGTTGAAGAAGGCAGGTAAGAGCATCGTATTCACGTCCCACATCATGAGCGAGGTTGAGGAGCTGGCCGACCGCGTCGTCTTCTTACTCAACGGTAAGGTACACTTTGACGGAACCCCTTCCCGGTTCAAAGAGCAGACGGGTGAAAGTACGCTTGAAAGGGCCATAGCCCGACTCATGAAGGAGGCCGGAGTTGAGGATGGCGTTTAAACTCTTCAAGTACGAGGCGTACAACACCCTGAGGAGCAGGTTCATAGTGGGGTACTTCCTGTTCTTCCTCCTCTTAACCTCAGCCCTCTCCTACTTCAGCGGTGATATCTCAAAGGTCATCGTAAGCCTCCTCAACATCGTGATACTCTTCGTGCCTCTCATATCTCTGGTCTTCTCATCCCTATTCTTCTACGGAACGAGGGAGTTCACGGAACTGATACTCGTCCAGCCCGTGGGCAGAAAGGTCGTGTACTTCAGCAAGGTACTCGGAATATCGCTGCCTCTGGCCATCTCTTCCGGGGCCGGTATGGGTATTCCCCTTGCGGTTTTCGGCGCATCGCCGGTACATACGCTCCTCTTAACCCTCTCCTCCGTTTACCTGACGCTCATATTCTCCGCCATGGCCATAATGTTCGCCGTGATCAGCGACGACCGCGTCAAAGGGCTGGCCATGGGCCTGGCGGTGTGGATATATGCCAGCGTAATTTACGACGCCCTCATCCTCTTCGTAGGCATGGCCTTCTACGACTACCCCATAGAGGGGTTGATCATCCTGCTCTCTATCCTCAACCCGGTTGACCTCGCCCGCATCCTGATAGTCATGAACCTTGATATAGCCGCCCTCATGGGGTACACCGGCGCCCTTTTCGTGAAGTTCGTAACGACGGTGAAAGGGTACGTAATAATCTTCCTCACCCTCACCCTGTGGTTCGTCGTACCTCTGTTCATCGGAACCTGGTTCTTCAACAGGAAGGACTTCTGAATCTCACGTTAACTTCACGTTTTCCGGAACATATTCGCGATACCTTCAGGGAGAACGTAGCAGGACACTCAGAATTACCCTTGATACTTCCGAACTTAACGGTGCGTGTAAACGCCCCCGGAGGGACTCGAACCCCCAACCTGCGGATTAGAAATCCGCTGCTCTATCCTGTTGAGCTACGGGGGCAGGGGAAGGAATTATAAGGTGGAGTTATGATTCACGGATATCCTTACGACCTTCCCATCCCTGTAAGCGTAGAAGACCGGACCGTCTTCAAAAAAGGAACCCGATACGTGGTAGTATTTCCGGAAGGGGCCGAACTTCTTCCCGTTCAGGATCAGGTACCACCTGCCGTTATACGGGTACCTTGCCCACCAGTGTCTACCGCCGGGGGAAAAGGATACGGTCCACGCGCCCTCGTAAGGCCCGAAGGCCTCACCGTTCACCAGGACGTACCACTGGCCAGATTCGGCGTAGGCCACCGCCCATCTCCTCCCGTCTTCGGAGAAAAAGGGGGAACCGTAGGCAACGTTCTCGTACGGCCCCAGAGTACGATCCCTCAGGCGGACGTAGGCCTTCCCTTCGCAGTAGTACGTGAATCCCCACATATCCCCCGCGAAGTACGGAGGGTCAACCCTTTCAAAAGGTCCAATCCTCTATGACCTTCCCCCCTTTCAGAACGAGATCGTGCAGGACCTCCTCCACGGCTCAATAGATCGCCCTGAGGACTATTGAAGATATCGGGTAGGAGGCCGTTAGGTTGGCGAGGTCGGCGTCGGGGTTCGTGGGGTCAAACGTGACGTCCTTTCTGGGGAAGAGGTTTATAACGGAGAAGGAGACGTCAAGGGAAAAGGGGCCCAGTTTGAAGGGTATGGGAGACCTCCAGAATATGTCCACCCTCGCGTAGGGGGGCATCCTGAGGGCGTGGGTGCTGTCCAGTACGAACTCCTCACCGTAGAAGGGACTCCTCCAGTGGCTTATTATTCCCCGGAAGGGTCTGCCGTAGTAGAAGGCCACGTTGCTTCCGAGTACCACCTCCCACCCCCCTTTCCGTATGTAGCCGAAGACCGTCGTGTTGAGGGTGACGTTAACGTCCCACGGGGTCGGATACCAGACGGTATCGCCCTCGTACCTTATCCGGGAGTTCATGAGGGTCAGGGAGACGTCCGCCGTTATGGGCAGGGGTACCTTACTCTCCTTCCGGACCCACAGGTCCATGCCGAAGGACCGGAGGTTCCCCACCTTCTCCTCAAGGCGGGGGGTCATGTACGTAAATCGGGGGTAGTACTTACCAAAAAAGGTTAACTCTGCTATCCCCCACGGGAAGGTCCTCTCGGCCCCCAACAGGACCTGATAGGACTCTATCTCCGACCTCTCAACGGGAACGTAGTAAAAAACGGAGGGAGGGAAGGCGAAGATGGACGTAAAGAACTGCCTGTAAAGTCCCCCCTGCACCTTGAAAGCCCATCGGGTGTTCAGGTAGTACTTGTAGAAACCGGAGGGGGAGAACCGGAAACCCATACCGGGGAAGAAGTCTATCCTTCCCCCCACCTCCGAGAGGGTATGCTCGTCCTCGTAGCGGTATTTGGCGTAGTTCCCCCAGAACACCTTCGTGGGGTAGGCGTGCTGGAGCAGGTATATGACGAGGGAAGTATCCGAAATGTCCAGAGCCACGCCGTAGATACTGGAGTTTATAACCTGTGTCTCCGTTCCGAATATCACGTTCCCGGCGTCCACGTCCAGATACGCTCTACCCACGCCGTAGCGGGTGTCCGCGTTGAAGATGTAGTAGTCCGTCACGTAAGGGAGTCTGTAGGACAGGTCCTCGCTCCTGAACGTGGATACGGAGTAAACGATACCCGGCTTCAGGAGGAGTCTGCCGAGGGCGTACCGTCCGTGGAGTGCCGCACCGCCGTTGAAGATGGTGGAGGTGTAAAAGAGTCCCCTGTAGGCGTTTTGATAGGAGTTTACAGATCTGTTCGCCACGAAGGAGAAGGAGACCCCCCGCAGGGAGTTGCCCCACGAGTACTTTCCGGAGACGTCTCCCGTGATCGTGCCGATAACGTTTATCCCCTTGAGGGGCGAGAATAGGCCGATCCGTCCGGATAGGACCCAGTTCCTGCCCTTCAGGGCAACACCGCTGTTCGTCCTGCTGACCCTTATTATCGCCGAAAAGGAATCCGGCTCGTCGCTCTGGAAGTCTATGAGGGAGCCGGACAGGTTCCCCACCTCAGGGGTGAAACCGCCCCGGAGGAACTTCACGGCCCTGACGATGTCCACGTTTATGGGAGTGTACATCCCGTAGTAGCTGAAGGCGTTGAACAGGGGGATGCCGTCGTAGGTTATGAGGTTCTCAAAGGGGGAGGACCCGCGGACGGAGAAGTAGGAGAGACCGTAAACGGGGACGACGCCCGGAGCCACGGATATGAAGTAGCCGACGTCCTGATCGCCGACGAAGGGCATGGCCTCAAGGAAGCGGGGTTCCGAGGACTCGTAGGCGCTCCGCGTCTTGGGAGAGACCTCCACCTCACCGAGGAAGAAGGTAAGGGGCTTCATGGTAAAGATGATGGTGGTATCGCCGGAGACGTTTATCTTCAGCCTCCCGACCCTGTACCCCAGAGCCTGAAGGAGAACGTGATATTCCCCCTCCTTCAACTCCACACGGGCCTTCCCCCTCCTGTCCGTGTATGCCCTAACGCCGATCTCCTTCACGTATATGAAGGCATCGGAGAGGGGTTGACCGGCCTCCCCGATTATGCGGAACTCAACCGTATAGGACAGGAGAAGGAAAAGCATGCTCCCTATTCTAAGCGAGTACTATACCCCACCCTTTCCGGGTACCCGTAGGGGAACTCCGGCCTTACAGAGGGGACATTCCTCCGGCCCGTAAACGGGGAAGTCCAGTTCCATAACGTAGAAGAAGGGGTGATCCCCGGTGTACTCTCCCCTCTTAACCATAACACCTGTGGCCACGACCTCCCCCCCGGCCTCCTCAACGGCCTTCACGGTCTCCATCAGGGACCCCCCGGTCGTCAGGACGTCGTCCACCACCACCACCCTCTCCCCCGACAGGTTGAACCCTCTGCGGAAGACCCTGCGGCCGTCCACCTTCTCCGCGTAGGCCGCCCTTATACCCATAACTCTGGCCACCTCGTAGGCCAGTATCGCCCCCCCGGTGAAGGGACCGGCTACCCTGTCCGGGCGGAAATCCCGGAAGAAACGCGACAGGTTACGGGAGAAGTACCTCAGGAGACCCGGATCCTCAAGGACCCTGAACTTCTCAAAGTAGTACTCGCTGTGGAGGCCCGAAGACAGGAGGAAGTGTCCCCTTAGGATCGCCCGGCTTAAAACAGATGAGCGGTCTCTATCCTGAGGACTACCAGAGGCGTCCCTTTCGTCTCCACCCATACGAGTACGCCCTCCTTGAGTCTGAAGTAGTGGTTGGTCTCGCCGTCCACGAACATCTCGTCCCGGCCGAGGGCGTTCAGCACTTTGACCACCCTCCGCAGGGTATCTGTGTCCATAGGGGTATCGCCAAAGGTCTCGTGGTAGTCGTGTTCGGGTATATATACTCCGCCGGATACGGCACCCTTCACGTTCTGGAGTTTCGTGACAATTTCCCCCGCCTTCTCCCTGATCTCGTCGGGTACCTCAACCTCCTCGGCGAGACCGAGGCTGGCGGTGAAAGAGAAGTCCTCAACGTTCTCAAGGCTTATAACGTTCTCATCCGTCGGTTCCGTCTCCGCAGTTTCGTCCCTGGATGTTATGACCCTCAGGAGGACGGCATCAAGGGCCTCGTCCATGGTCTTCTTCGGCGAGGTCTCCCCCCGCCTTACGGAGAAGCTCCCGCCCTCAAGCGACAGGATACGGTCAAAGGCCTCCTGACCCTCTATGTCTTCAAATACGGCGTGTACGAGCTTGCCGTCCTCAACGTAGATGGCCCCCTTGCCGTCGGGAGAGGCCACCTCTATCTTCGCCGTTCCCGATTCGTAGGCGAGGAGCTGGAGTATGTCCACCAAGGAGAGTTCCTGAACCACCCCTTTGAAGCCACGGCGTTTCAGTACGTTGCGGAGTACCTGGTCCAGATAGGTCAGGTCAAAGGGTTTCTCAAGGTAGGCTTCGGCTCCGAGACCCAGAACCTCCTTCTCCATATCCTCGGATCCACGGGCGGTCATTACGATAACTCGCGTATCGGGCTTTATGGCCTTTATCTCCTGAAGGAAGACGAGACCGCTCTCCCCACCCATACGGATATCCGTAAGGACCACCTCAACCGGCCTCGTGCGTATTATATCCCTCGCCTCTTCAACCGAGGAGGCCTCAAGCACGTCCCATCCCCTGCGTGAAAGGGCCTTTCTCAACCCGTAGAGTATGTACTCCTCGTCGTCAACTACTAATACCGATGGCATTCTTTCCTATTCAAAACAGCTTAAAGTCCCGCTTCGTGTACCGGAAGCCGAACCTCAGGTTCTGTTTGGGGTCTATGTCCTGCTGTTTGTTGAAGTCGTAGATCTGGGTGTCGTCGGCTATGTCTATGGTGAAGCCCTTGTAAGTTACGCCACCACCGAAGGTCGGGCCGACCCTCGCCCCGCGGTAGTCGTAGAAGTAGCCTATACGGAAGGAAACGAGGTTGTAGAAGGTGTAGTCCACGCCCACGTGCATCCACGCATCCCGCATGACGGCGGCGAACCCGTAAACGGTGTCCACGGTGTTCCCGGGACCGGGTACGGTTATACCGCGGCTGAACTCGTCCGTTATTCCCACGGCGACCTTGTGTATATCAAAGGCGATCTGCAGTTTGTTTATGGTGTCGTAAACCGGTACTACCGCCACGCCGAGACGGAGGCTGTAGGGGAGGGGATCAGGCTCAACGTTCCCGTACTTCAGGCCAGGCCCGAGGTTCATGAAGCCAAAGGATACGCTGTATCCGGGCCACTTCTTCAGGAATACGCTCCCGTCCACCGCCACGGTGAAGGCGTCACCGCTGTTGGGATCGTCTCCCATCCTCTCAAGTATGCCCCGGGAGATCAGGAAGGAGTATAGAGCCTTGGTAGCCCCTCCAACGTAAAGGTCTCCGATAGGTGTTGAGAGTAGTTTGTTTCCATAGCCCAGCGTAAATACGAGGTCGTACGGTGTGGTCGTTCCGTAGTCTACGTCCCCGTACACGACGTTAACCTCACCCACCGTCAGATACGTTAATCCCAGCGAGAAGGTACCGAAACGGGTGGACGAGGTGAGGGATGCAAACTCAAAGTAAGAGTCGTTCGTTGTCACAAGCGTCCTCAACCACGGAGCGTGGACGAGGTAAAGTATACCCCCCTTCAGGGTTCCCAGACCCGCGGGGTTGTACCATAGCGTTGAGGGGTCGTCTGCTATTGCCGAGAAGGCTCCACCCATTCCGATCGCCTTGGCACCGGGGTATATGGTCAGAACCACTGCCCCGGCCCTGTTGGCGTCAGCATGTACCTGCCCCGACACCACCGATAACACCACACCGGCTAATGCTATCTTCCTCCACATGAGACCGTATTATACTCCGGAAAGGTGAACGCATGCCACAGGGTATCAACCGTCCTTAGAATTAAGACCCGCTTCACGGGGCGTAGCGCAGCCTGGCAGCGCGCCTGGTTTGGGACCAGGAGGTCCCGGGTTCAAATCCCGGCGCCCCGACGTTATATCTCTGGCGTGATAAGTTGCTGATTGGGGCGTAGTCCCGCCTCTGGCGGGACGCCTGGTTTGGGACCAGGAGGTCCCGGGTTCAAATCCCGGCGCCCCGACGTTATATCTCTGGCGTGATAAGTTGCTGAT
>WFXS01000005.1 GCA_015490465.1 Caldifarciminota bacterium | reverse complement strand
GTACTTTATCACCTCCAACACGGAGGATAAAAGGGAGGACCTTGAAAAGTTGCGAAAAATCAGATGGAAGATTGAGGAGATGTTTAAGATCCTCAAGCAGGTTTTCTCCGCCGACACCTTCTTCGTTAGAGTTCCTGTTGCCATTCTCGGCTTTATTACCCTTGCCTTTCGTGGTTTCTTCCTCCTTGAGAGGCTTAGACTTTCTAAAGGTATTTCTCCTTTCTCCCTTCAGCAACGATTACGATGGCTCGGTAGAGCCGCTCCCCAGCCTCAGCGTAATCCCCTTTTCTCTGTCTAAGCGCGAAACTACTGGCGTCTCGGCCGCCTTCAGGGGGTTGCCCTCAAGGGCGATGGGGTCGGGTTTGACCATCCTGTCTACGAAGGACCTCCCTACGCTCTCAACGGCGAAGGCTATGCGGATCTTCGGCGGGAAGATTGGAAGTCTGTTCTTCCTGTCGTACCGTCCCCTTCCGAATATGCGGGAGAAGGTGAAGAGCTTAAACCTCCTCTTGCCGTACCTGATCGTCGTGGAGCCTCCGGGCTACGTCGGGGTCTAAGTGGTGGTATACGGGGGTCTGGATATGCCCGTTGTAATGCACGGGGAGGACAATAAGGGAGTCGGAGGAGAAGTGACGTCAATCCTGATCATCACACAGCGTTATTCTACTTCAGGAGTAAATCTACTACGACCGCGAAAACCCTGGTATTTGGCGAAAGGTGAAAGGTGGATTCTCAGCTTGCCTATAAGGGATTGAAACTATGCCACCTCCACATATGCATTCCCGAAAATCTCAATACTATGAGGGATTGAAGCAGACCACCATATAGCTCCGCTCCACGTCGTTTATCTTTACTACCCTGACCTTAAAACCTTCCTTCCGTGCTATACGCTCGTACTCCTCCGGCTCTATAAGGTTCACGTCCATACCCGTCATAAGACGATGGAAGGGCCTGTGCAGTACGGTGAAGGGGGAAAAACCTGTGAGTGTTATTAGATGAACATCCCCCAGTTCTTTCAGTTTTTTTAAAGCGGTGCGATGGTCAAAGAGGACGAAGACGTGCATACTTACCACGACCTCGTACCTGCCCCGATGGTTAAAAAAGTCGTCCTTTAGAAAGCGAACGTTGGGAAGGTTGAGCCTGCGGGCTTTATCAACGCTCCCGTCCGACGTATCTATGGCCGTTATTCTGGACTTCGGGAGAGCGAGCGAGAGCCTTCGCGTCAGGAAGGCGTCCGAGAAACCCACCTCCAGAACCGTACGCGGACGCAACCGTAGAACCTCTTTCAGGAGAACGCTGGCCGCCTCTCTACGGAACCAGTAGAGGGGAGGGATAAGGAACATCGTTGCCCGTGCCGAGGGTAATCCGTAGTAAAGGGACGAAAGAAGTCGCCTCAAGTCTACTATTCTACACGAAGAATCTTACCCCCGTACAATTCCCTCCTATGGTCGCCCCGAAGATGAGTAATCTGAACTGGATGTTATGGGGAGCAGCGTTGGTCAGCGTTGCGGTCGCCTTCTATCTCACCGCAGTCGGCGAGAAGGTCGTGTCCACGGTTTTATTTGTGGTGGGATACGCCGTTTTACCTGTTCTTGCTATAATGGTGGGAAAGGATTCCGGAAATAAGCGGGGTATATGAAAGTTTTAGTACTTTCCGACACTCACATACCCCAGAGGGCATCCTTTCTGCCCAACGAATTTTACGAGAGGGTTGACGAGGTAGATCTGATAATACACGCGGGCGACTTCACCACCTTACCCGTTCTCAGGGAATTGGAGAGCTTTAAACCTACCATCGGTGTGTGTGGAAATATGGACGATGCGGATATATGGAGTCTCCTGCCGGAGCTAAGGGTGGAGAGGCTTGAGGACCTGCGTGTTGGCGTATATCACGGCGTAGGTTCACCTCTCGGCCTTGAGAAGAGGGTAAGGGAGAAGTTCAAAAACGAGGGGATAGACGTTGACCTCATTATCTTTGGCCACAGCCACAGGTGGTTTTACGGTGAGGTTGACGGGGTGATGCTGCTTAACCCCGGATCGGCGACGGACAGGGTTTTCACGGCTAAGAGGTCCTTCGCCATTCTGACGATAGAGGGTAAGAACTTCAGCGTTGAGAAGGTGGACGTGGAGTAGGGCGCTTACCGCAGGCTACTTCACTCGCATCCGGCATACGAGGTATAACGCTCCCTCATCAAGGGCCGCCTGTACCAGAGGCACGAAGCTTCCTTAAGGGTGGGGATCACCGTCAGTGAAGGACACCATCGGCACCCACGCCGCCCAGCGCGCGAAGGCCGGGACCACAGAATACGCCAGATCCTCAAAAAGGTGCTTATCCTTTATGAACGTACAAGAAACACCGGCACCTGCCAGTTCTTCCACTATCGCGCAACTCCACCCACCCGGTTCATCTCGGGATACTATCCCGAAACAAGGACGACGTAGTACTTCGTCTGTTCCTCAGGTG
Organism: Caldifarciminota bacterium; assembly: GCA_015490465.1. GTDB lineage: Bacteria > Hydrothermota > Hydrothermia > LBFQ01 > LBFQ01 > JAADCS01. The sequence goes on along the minus strand of WFXS01000005.1, from coordinate 41,781 downwards.
AACCTCATTTCTCCCCGGACCAGAAGGTCTGGAGGTACCCCGTATGTGTAGGGTTGCTCATAATAAGGGAACCCTCGGATATGCTGGCAGACATAAAGAGGTCATCCCCGGCCGTGTAGTCCTCCCACCGATGGGTAAGGAGAAAGTCTTCCATTCCTCCGGCCACGGAAATGGCGGGAGGGACTACGGCGTCCTTTTCAAAATCCGGGGTAATTAACTCTCCCGATGAATCAACTTACCATCCAACCGGCATTTAGGACGATACTGGTGAACGGAGGAATGGCGGCCGACGTAGTGGGGGACATCAACATCCTCCGACTCAAGGGCGTTCGTTGTAAGTAGTCCCCAAAGGACACCGTCCACACCTCCGCTAAAAGATGCTATAACACCGTGAGGCTTTACCTCAGGCGTACAGGGCCGAAGTTACCATTCCGGCGAAGGCTGAACGCGATTCCAGCCCGGCAAAAGGCTACGTTAACCGCCTTTAACAGGAATATCCCTTAAAATAAACACTTGCGCTTGAAACTTTCGGATGTAGTCCGCATTACCGGGGGAACACCGATAGGTGAGGACCGGGAGTTTCGGGGCGTGGCTACGGACAGCCGCAAAGTTAAGCCCGGCCAGCTCTTCGTTGCCCTCAGGGGCGAGAGGACGGACGGTCACCACTTCGTTATGGAAGCCTTTGAGCGGGGAGCATCCGGCGCCCTGGTTGAGAGGGTAGTGCCGGGTGTGGAATCCGGTGTTGTGGTTCAGGATACCTACGAGGCGTTAAGGAGATTGGTTAAGTTCAGGAGGGAGATCTTCAAAGGTCAGGTCGTGGCCGTCCTCGGAGCCGTCGGGAAGACTACTACCAAGGAGATGCTTATCGGTGTTTTAAGGAACCTCTACAGGGTGGCCGGACCGGTGAAGAGCTTCAACAACTTAGTAGGTGTAGCCCTCACCGTGCTGAACACAACGGGGGAGGAGGACGTATGGGTCCTTGAACTGGGAACGAATCGCAGGGGGGAGATAGAGGAACTATCTTCAATAACCCGTCCGGACCACGTTATATATACCAAGCTCGGCCCGGAGCATCTGCAGGGACTTGGAAGTACTCACGGCGCGGTTGAGGAGGAGTATTCGGCACTTAAGTACGCTTCAGGTTTCGTCCTCGTTCCTGGTGACGCTCCCCATTTTCCGGACCAACCCCATTACAGGTACGGTTTTTCCGAAGGGGTTGACTTCAGGGGGGAGAACCTGTCCCTTTCGGAGGAGGGGGTATCCTTCATTTTTGAGGGACGGAAGTTCTTTGTCCCCTATCCACACGTGGGTTTTGCAGAAAACGCCCTTGCCGTGGTATCCTTTTCTAACCTCTTCGGTATACCTCTTCCTAACGTTGCTGAAACCCTTCGTACGTTCAGAGGTCAACCTATGAGAATGGAGATCATCCGCAGGGAGGGCAGGGTTATCGTGAACGACGCCTACAACTCCAATCCTATATCCGTGGAGGGCGTATTGCGTTCGGTCTCCCTCCTTTACCCGAACAGGAAGGTGATCTTCGTATTCGGAGATATGTTAGAGCTGGGAGAGGAGTCCGAGTACTGGCACAGGTGGGCGGGGCGGAAGATGTGCCGCTACGGTATAGCAGAGGTTATAGGGTACGGGAAATGGAGCAGGTTCGTTGTGGAGGAGGCGAAGGCCTGTGGAGTGGATGGGTGGGTGGCGTCGTCCCACAGGGAGGTGGTGGAGTATCTCCGGAGAAGGGGGTACGACGTCGTTATAGTCAAAGGCTCAAGGGGCATGGAAATGGAGAGGGTAGTGGAGGGATTGGTATAAGCGGACGTTGACCGTGAGAAGAGCTGTTACCACGCGACCCCTTACCTGGCGGCACGCCTATACTCTTTCCCGTGGTTGATGCCACAACGGTTCTGAGTTGACATGAGGCATTCAGTGAATAGGGGGATTACGGTATTGATGGGAGTACGTAGCCCCGTTATCGCACCGGTTCCCCGAAGCAACGGATGGATCTCATTAGATCCCCTAATCACCTTGCGAACACCGTTTCCCTACTGGCCCGCATGATATACTAAATACGTGCTATCATCCCATGGATGCAATACCTTCAAACTTAGGGACGGATCGGTTTGGGGGGAACATCGATCCCCATAGATACCCCGACAGCCCGCCTATTGCTACGGTTAAATAGAACATACCGAATTACCCGATAGAACCTTACCGAAGAATTGTTCCGGTTAACCGCATCTTTCTGGCGCTCTCTCTCCATTTGATTATCAGGTCATCAATAAGGAGCGTATCCCCGGTTTTACACCTTTCCCTGAGGTGTCCAGTTCCCCTCAATACAACGGTGTCTCCGAAAAGTACGTACGAGGAAGTATCCTCCGGGATGTAGCTCAGGGATATCGGAGAGGACGGATCGGGGTAAACCATGGTAAGAACCGTTTTCAGGGATTCGGGGGGGCCATCTTCGGGAATCTCTATACGCACACCAACCTTTCCCCGGCTCAGGTGTGTTAACAGACATCCGACGGTGGAAGCCTCAAACAGCCTGTAAGGATAAAGCGACGCGTACGTGAAGGGTAAAACGTAGAGAAGGGCGGCTACAGTTAGTAAGGTGAGGTATCTCCTGTGCCGTAGTACTCCGGATGCCAGGATTACGGATACGAAGGGCAGAAGGTTGAACATGTAGGGTACGTGGTGTACGTAAAAGTCCGCCCATAACAACACGAAGACCATCTGTATGACGAGGGGAGATATCAGGGATTCGGGTATATTGCTCCGCTTTACCGTATCAAAAAGGGCGAACGTACGGATCGGGCCAATAAACAGCAAGAGGTTGAGGAAAAGTACGGGTACAAGCATCAGTACGTCCCCTGCCGTTGGGATCCTCTGCAACAGTTCTGTTCCGGCCGTAGAGGAGAAGTTCTTCAGCCACAGGGTGTAAACCACAGTTGTAGGTAGGTAGGGTAAACCGTACACCCATCTCCTCCGTATATCCGGTAAAATCGGGAGTACAAAGGGCAGGGAGGTCCAGTCCGCTAACATGGATACGGAAGCCATGGCGTGGGCGCACCATCCCCTTCCGGACAGGAACAGGGCAAGGGCGAGGGACCCCAGAGAAAAGCCAAAGAGGGCGTACAGAGGAGCCTTGCCGTATATCAGGTACAGCGGTGTAAAAACGGTTAGAACGTAGGACGTAATACCCACTTTCTTACCGTATCGGCTTCCCATGAGGTACGATGAAACCGGTATGAGGGAAGCGGATAGGATAGCAAGAAGCCTGATTATCCTGTAATCGGGACCGAAGAGATCGTACAGTATCCCGACGATGAAGGGTAGGGTAGGAGGATGGGAGCGGTAATCAAGAAATCCCAGGGCCTGCAGGTGTATGAGGGTAAGGGAATGGTCGTGCTGCCCTACGGGGGGGAGGTTCAGGGAGTAGAGCAAGGGTACGATGGCTACGGCGACGAGAAGGAGAAGCATAAGAAGGTAAAATTCTACGCCGAGCCACGTAACGGGTGAGTTGTTCCTGTATAGCGTAACAATATTTGCTCCGTCCGGTACCGGGACCATGTTGCTCCGGTAAGCCGTACAAATGCCTCCGGCCATTTCTTCTTTAATATACACGTATCATGTTGTCGGTTTTCCTCGGTATCTATCTCTACGAAGATCTTATGACGTCTAACAACGTCCCTATGGAGGAGTTCTTTGTTCCTTCTTTAAGGAACTACGACTACTATATAAACGGCTCCTACACCAGGGGGGAGCTTCCTTCCGTTTCCTTTGACTTCAATTCGGTACCCGGACCCGCAAGGCTCTCCATCCTCGGGGTAATGGGTCTTAGAGATAGCAGCCTTTATTCTCTCCTCTTTATGAACTACAGCCGGTACATGGGTATAGTTGATCTTGGCTTTAACTTCTTCCTTCATCGCTACGAACACGGTGAGAATCTTGACACGATCTACCCCGGTTTTGCGTTTAACCTCTCACACCATCTCCCAAAGATAGGGATTGGCGGGGGGATATCCTATCTCTCAACGCTCCCGCTCGTGTCCAACGCCCCACCGGGAGACGTCGGGTTTTACATCTTTTACCACAAAGGGGACTTCCACAGGGGAGGGAAGGGGTTACGTGCGGTTTTTGGATACATGCATGGAGACTCAAGATCCGTACAGTTTTACGCCTCCTTTAAACTCAGGGGAATATACCCCTTCCTGATGTTCGTCTACCCTTCCTATAAATACCGGCACTTCTCAAAGGTGGGACTCAGGCTCACCGTCCAGAGGTTTAATCTATACGGGGGAGTCCTTATAGGGGATGGAGAGAGGGTAGGGTACACCCTGTCTTTAGGAACGCACCTGCCCAGATAAGACGGTGCGGGCATCTCCCGGCAATCTGGAGGTCTCCCCAAGAACGTTCCGGTATACCCGATTTATCTGTTCTTTTACGGTAGGAAAAACCGTAAGAGGAGGGTGCGTGTTTTCCGTTCAAAGTAACGTTAGTTAACATAAGATACCTTATGTGTCAACCGTTAAAGCCAAAAATACCGCCCAGAATTGCATTTCCACGCTCTCAGAACTTTATATCCGGGCGACGTCTCTGTTGAAGGGCATCTTCACCGGACTCAAAGGCCTCAACGTCAAGGTCAAAGTACTCCTCCGGAGTGAACCCCATACTACGGGCTATAAATACCGTCGGAAAACTTTCTATAGCCGTGTTGTACTCCCTGACCGTGGCGTTGTAGTACCTGCGGGCGAGCTGGAGCTCGTCTTCTACCTGTGATAGACTCTTCTGAAGCTCAAGGAAGTTCCTGTTAGCCTTGAGATCCGGATATCTCTCCGACAGGGCTATTATGCTCTTGAGCGCCCTGCTCAACTCCCCTTCCACCTTTCCTCTCTCCTGTACGCTCGTTGCCCCCATGCTTCTGGCCCTGGCTTCGGCTATCCTCTCAAATATCTCCTGCTCGTGCTTAGCGTATCCTTTCACGACCTCCACAAGCGATGGAATAAGATCCGCCCGTCGCTTTAGTTGAACCTCAACGCCGCTCCACGCCTCCTTAACGAGCTGTCTCTTCCGTACGAGGGAGTTGTAAAGACCTATAAGGTATAAGGGTACCCCTATAAGGACGACGAGTATTGCTACGGTTAACAGGAGCAATATGGTTCCCATCAGTCTATCCTCCCCGATCCACCTCCGTACTCTCTGACGAACTCATCGTAAGAGTCAGCCACGGTTGCCACCGTATAGACTGCTGCCACGAACTCGTTGAGGTCAAGGTTCGCCCCTGCGATGGAGTACCTGTACATAACGCTATCCCCCATACTCACGGCGAAGGCTCCGAGCGGAAAACGGGCGTTCATCTCCAGAAGGGTTCTCATGAGGTCGTCTGAGAGCTGAGCGTTCTCCGCCAAATAGGAAAACACCTTTACGAGAACGTCGTCTCTATGCCACGGTACGACCTCAACGTTAACCGTAACGCTCCCGTAGGTAAAGGAAAGGATGCCATCAACTTCAACGAAGTCGTCCACCACCTCCTTGAGATAGGTCTTCACCTTTTCCCTGACCTCCTTTAGGAGATCCTCGTTCACGCCCGATACTATCCTGACCTTCATCCCCTACCCCTCCTTCATGCCGAGCTTTTCCTTCAGGGCCTCCAGTTCGCTCCGTACCCTGCTCTCCTTTTCAAGCTTCTCGTACTCCTTCTCAACATCATCTTCGGCCAGCTCCACCATAGCCTTAGCCTCCTCCTCCTGACGAAGGATCTTCTCCTCCATCTTATCAAACTTTCCGAAGACATCACCCCCGAAGCTTCCGGAGTACTTCACGAACTCCTTTTGAACCTCGGCCGCCTTCTTACGTGCGATTAGCGTAGTATACCGTGTGCGGGCTTCCTCAAGCTTGGCCTTTAACTCGTCCAGCTGCTTACGAAGCTTCTCCGAAACCTGATGGGCCTCCTTATAGGCTGTCTCGTATCTTGCGGCAAGAGATTCGTACTCTACCTTTTTATCCAGAGCCTTAAGGGCCATCTCCTCGTTTCCGGCCTTGAGAGCGTTTTCCGCCTTCCTGTGCCACTCTTCAGCGAGAACGCGGGCTTTTTCGTATTTACTCTTCAGGCGTTTCTCGTTCGCTATGGCCTGAGCCGTCGCCACTGTCGCCTTTCTAAGAGCCTCCTCCATATCGGCGATTATCAGCTTCAGCATCTTCTCAGGGTCCTCCGCCTGCTCAAGCAGAGCGTTTATGTTTGCCCTCAAGATATCTGCCAGCTTCTTGAAGATTGCCATACCGGTGGTATTATACAGTAGAAAGGATAGAATTGTAAGTGAGGATCACTGCTGCATAGGGTTTAACGAGATTTGTGTTTTCATATAATACTTTTTGCAGCATATATCAAATTATTGATTATTATATGTGACCATGTTTATAATGGTGTAATATATTGTATGTAGGATTTAGTATTCTATATCAACACTACATAATCCATATAACAATAAATAAATACTTATCAACAATATTCATCAACTATTAAAAGCATCCCCGGTGAAGTATTCAATCAACCGTAGAATTGATTCTCCGTGAGGTACCCCGTTGTACTCGCATATCACGATGTCTCCCCTTACCCACGGCTTTCAGGAAACTGGGTTCCACCCTGCTCTTTCCGCAACCACGTACGCTTCCTTACCGGAAAGTTCAACCGGATTGATCCCTTAAATCTACCCTTTCCCCTACCTGAAGATGGTTTCCTGATTACGTTTGACGATGCTCTTGAGGGTATACACCGGTACGCCTACCCAGTTATGGAAGATGCGGGCGTTAAGGGGATCGTGTTCGTAGTAACCGGATTTATAGGAAGGAAAAACCTGTGGGATGCCCACTTCGGCATAACCGTAAGACACATGAGCCGTTCCGCTATATCGGAACTAAGTAAAGCAGGATGGTTGATAGGGTCACACACGGTATCACATACCGCCCTTCCCAGACTCTCCGAAGATCGCCTGAGGTACGAACTGGAGTATTCAAAGAAGTACCTTGAGGATCTAACAGGTAAGGAGGTGAGCGCCATAGCCTATCCCTTCAACATGTACGACCTCCGTACCCTGAATATGGCCAGAGAGGTCGGATACAAGTGGGGATTCGCCGGTCCCTCTTTGAAGGGTGGCTTCACATCGCTAAACGTACCCCGGATACCCGTATTCCTCCCGGATATAACCCTGAGGCACAAGATGCTGAACTTCTGGACGGCGGTGGATGTACTGACGACCCTACCAGCACGTTTAACTCCCCTGTACATGGGCCTGCGAGAACGGATACTCAACGCCTTCCAAAGAAGGTGGTGTATATGAGAACGGCCGCAGATACGATTGAGGGACCGAGAAAGACGAGATCTCTCATGGTCAAAAGGGAGCTGCCAACGATTATGATATCCCCCGGCTTCGGCCTGTAATCCAACGATACCCTTTGAAACCTGGTACTACCCGGACGTTTTATCTTGATATTCCAGCGGTTAGCCCTCTCCGTAAAACCGTAAGATTCTATTATGTAATCCTGAACAGTCTTGTGGGGAGCAAATTGAACCCCTCCCGGCCTGACAACCTCTCCAAGGACTATAACGTAGGGTATAGCAAAGTCAAAGCTTACCGTATCTCCTATACTGAGTTCGGTTTTGAGGTCAGCCTTGCGGCCGTTTATAAGGACGTTTCTCAGAAGGTAGATCCTTCGGGCCTGTCCTAACTTCAGGATAAGATCGTAAACCCTGTCACCCGGCTCCCACTCTATGGTCCAGTAATTGCCTTTGGAAAAATCTCCTACCGCGTAGACGATAGAATCGGTTCTATCAACGTAAACGGTGTCGTAGGCGTTTAGCAGGGGATTATGTTTGACGTCTCCGGTCTTCAGAAACTTCCAGAGGTTGAACGTGTCCGAATTTATGACCACCCTGCTGAGTGCCGAATAAGGGAGAGCCACCTCATTCTCCCAGATGAGGTCCGATAGGCGGGTAAGTCCATCTACACGGAAGAAACCGTTGTAAGCGGGATCGAAGTTTCCCCTGAGTATCACGTAAAACTTGGATGTTGACACGATCTGCAGCGAGACGAAGTTTACGGACGGAACGTACCTCCGATAGAATTTGAGTAGTACCTTCTGGGCAGAATCCACAGTTAAACCGCCCACCTTTACCGCTGAAGGCCGGGAACTCGGGGTAATTTCAAGGGGAAGCATGCCGTTGTTATCAATAAAGGTTTCGTACTGGATGATAGACACCCTGCGGGAATACGCCGTTACAAGAACCCTGTCCCCGGGGTTCAAAGTGTAATCCGGAGGTGGAACGAAAACCTGTTTAATGTCCGGCTTGGTAGGACGTCCAAACAGACTATCAAGCCCAACGGCTACAGTCAGGAGAAACATGTAAGCAGGTTATTATACAGGGGGCAAAATCGCCCGACAGACGTACGGGAATATAATAGTCTCTATGGTACCGCTCTGGGTAAACCTGAAGGCGAGTGAGGTGCCTTACGCTGAAAGCTACTCACTTTATATGCGTACAAAGTCCACGTGGACGGGTAGGTACTCCTTTTTCTGGTTCAACGAGGACAATACACCTGCAAAGTTTCGCCTTAACCCGCATAGGACACCGGTACGCATATTTAACGTTAGGCGCTCCGGGGGCAATATAACTCCGGTTAACCGGAACAATATTTTCTCCTACAACTACGGGGAATCCCAGAGGCAGGTGGAGGCCGTTAAGGCGGACACCCTGCACTCCATGGGTATAACGGGAAAGGGGGTGAAAATCGGGATATTTGATACCGGTTTTGACCTGAGCAACCCCGCCCTCTTCGGTGTAAAGGTGGGAGATCAGATGGACTTCAACAGCGGGGACCGCCTCATGATGGAAGATTTCCAGATTCCCGTCCCCGTGATCATCCCCTTTTACGTACACTCCTACGACTGCGACCGCCTTTCTACGGCGTACGTGTGCGTATACGCCGGAGCAGACGAGAAGGCCCTTCAGGGTGTAAATACCCGTGCCTGGAACCTCTACCTCTACGTGTTGAACGACGATAGCTCCTGGACCCTAAAGAACGTCCAGATAGGATACGAGTACAACCCCTCCCTCGCTCAGCTGGGAGACAGCATATTCCTCGTATGGACCTCCGGTTTCGGTAACCTGAAGATGGGGACGATAGACACGGTCAACGACACCATAAACGATATAAGGACGCTCACGGGTGGCCAGAAGGCCGTTATGGATACCATAACCGACACCCTCACTCTCGGGATATTTAGCGGAGACAGCGTTAAACTGTGCTACTACTCCTCCGGTCTCTTGTGCTGGAACTCAAAGAACGTGAACGGATTCGGGGGTATGTCCATAAAGGGGGACACCCTCATCTTCTCGGACGGTGATACCATCTTCAGGATGACCCGTACGGACGTAACGGTTGAGGGAGAGGGGTTCTATCCGGTATACGCGAGCGGGAAGATAGCCTACGTACGGAACGACACCGCCTTCGTCTCTGGCCGCCCCATAACCTCCGTCCCCATGCTCAGCAGCATCGGTTTCAGCGGTGCAAAGGTGGCCGTCCCTGAGGAGGACCACATCGCCGTGTACGACACCCTCGGCAACCTCCTCGGCACGTACGGGTGGACCTCCTGCGATAAACCCTACTTCGTTAACGGTAGGCTCATATTCAGAGCGAGGGGAGACACTATAGCCGAGGCGCCCACGTACGGTATTGGAAAGTACCACGGAACCCGCGTCCTTTCCGTCCTCGCCGGGTACATAGAGGGGAGGCTCATAGGTGTGGCTCCGGGTGCGACCTACTACCTCGCTAAGACGGAGAAGGTAGGGAGAACGGATACGGGGAGCGTGTGGGAAAACCGCATAGAGGAGGACTTTCTGGTAGCGGCCCTGGAGTGGGCCGCCCGGAGAGGGGTTCAGATAGTGAACGTTAGTCTCGGCTACGGTGCGGATCTGGGCTATACGAAGGATATGATGGACGGGAAGACGGCCGTATCCTCCCGCGCCTTTTCCCAGGCCCTGAGGCGAGGGGTGTTAGTGGTGGCCTCCATGGGGAACGTCGGGAACAGACCCCTGCCCGATCCCCGTACCGGGGACACGACCCTTACGGCCCCGGCCGACGCCTACGATATAGTGGCCGTTAGCGGTGTGATATGGGACTCCGTCTCCGGTGCGTGGCTACCGGCGAACCGGTCCGCCTTTGGTCCTTCAGCGGACGGGAGGGTAAAGCCGGAGGTCGCCGCACCCTTCACGGTAGTGGCAGTGGACGACTCCTTCCCTCTGGTCAACGTTTCCGGAACCTCATACTCCGCCCCTCTAACGGTCGGGGCGCTGGCCCTGGCCCTTGAGGTCCACCCGTCGTGGGATATGGCGAAACTGCGGCAGAAACTCCTTGAGACGGCTTACCAGCTTCCCGGATACACCACACCCAACTTTCTTACCGGGTACGGCATGCCCGACGCCTACGCCCTGGCGACGGCCGAACCTTTTGAGGTGGAGCCGACCGGATCCGGAATGCGGATAGCGAAGGTATACCCCAACCCCTACTCAAAGGGGCGGCACAGGAGGATAACCTTCGTGGTTGAAAGTCCCTACCCGGCTGACTACGTGGCTTTCAGAATATACTCCGCCTCCGGCTACCTTGTAAGGGAAGAGAAGGTCAGCAGCAACCTGAGCGTCGGAGAGACCGAGTTCGTACTCAACGTATCGGATCTGCCGGAGGGCCTGTACTTCGTATCCGTACTGACGGAGAGGGGTTTCGCTACGGGTAAGTTCGTAGTAGTGAGGTAGCGGGGAAGACCCAGTTATTCCTGTATACCGGAGCAATATCGCCGGTAAACCGGGAAGGGGACCCCGTTAGGTGAACTATAGTTCTACCATACCGGAACAATAGTGGTGAAAGTGGAATTTCTTGACTGTGATTGTGATACGGGATGAGGAACGCACCGGTGTACCGTTCGTACAACGCCAATTCGGTATTTCTTCAACTTCGGACATAACAACGCCGAAGTTAATTCAGGGTTAAAATATAACCGTTATGCTGATTCTCCTCTTAGCCCAGAGTGTGCGTGTTGAGATAGACGAGGATAAAGGGAGGGTTGAGATAACCTTCCCGGAGATCAAGGAGACCTACGACGAGGTTCAGGAGACGGAGTCCTACGTAATATACCGGACGAAGAACGGAGAAACCCGTTTCGTCGTCCCCTACCCGACCGGGGCCTTCCTCGGGATATACGCGGAGGACGGCAAGAGGTTGATATACTCCGGAAAGGTCCCCGTGATGCGAAGAATGAAGCCGGGGGTCTACTTCGTCTCCATGAGCTATAAGGGCTACTCCTGGAGCGATAAGGTTGAGGTGAAGGCGGGCATGAGTAACGTCCTCTACGTCAAATACCTGAGCAAAGAGGAGGAGAAGGTTGAAGAGAAGGAGGAAACCGAAGATTACGTGATGATACGCCGTCCCCACAAACGCACCTACCTGAAGGTCAAGGAACCCACCGGATGTAAGGTTTCTATAAAGACGGAGAGAGGTAAGACCGTCCACAGGGCCACCCTCCCCACCGGCGTACACCTGAAACCCGGCTTCTACGCCGTTGAGGTCAGATGCGGAAGACGGAAGAAGACCGTTAAGGTTGAGGTGAAGGAAGACATGGAGAACATCCTTGCGGTTAAGATGGGAGAGGAACCCCGGAAGGAACCCATGCCTCCACGGGCCTTCGCTTCCCTTCTGCGGATGTTAGAGGAAGAACCCTTTCCCGACGAGAAGTACTCCATCGTGAGGGAGGCGGCGTCTAAGAACTACTTCACATCGCAGCAGGTTCTTCAGATTCTCAAGGAGTTCGTCTTTGAGGACGACCGCTTAAAGGTGGCCAAACTCCTCTACCCGAGGGTGGTTGATCCGGAGAACTTCTTCATAGTGTACGAAGCCTTCACGTTCCCTTCCTCAAAGCGGGAGCTGAGAAAATGGGTTGAGAAGTACGACAGGGAACACGATAGATGAGATGGAAGGCGGGGGTGGGTTTCTTCCTCCTCCTGTACTTCGGTGTACTACTTACGGGGTCGCCGTCCCATATCGGAGATAGTGCAAAGTTCCAGTTCCTGTCAACGGTATGGGGGACAGCCCACAACCCCGGTTATCCTCTGATGGTCGTTCTGCTTCACGCGTGGGAATGGCTCCTGCCCTTCGGAACGCCCGCCCTCGCCGCGAACCTCCTTCAGGTTGTCCTGTCTCTGGCATCGCTTTACTTCCTCTGGCGGGTAGCCGAGAGCCTCGGAGGTAAACCGCTCCATATCGCCGCGGTCGTCCTCGTCCTGGCCACAACGCGCATCTTCGTAAGGCACTCCACGACGGCGGAAGTGTACACTTTCCTCCTCTTCCTGTCCTCCCTCGGTCTCTACTTCCTCGTAGTCAGAGGGAGCAGGCTCGTTGCCTGGTTCCTCTTCGCCCTTTCCCTGTCCCATCATCCTCTCGCCGTAGTGGTGCTTCCCTTTTACCTCCTCCTCGGCAGGCCGAGAGTTAAGGAGCTCCCTTTAATCCTGATATTCTTCGTTATCGCTTACCTACCGTACCTCCTGATAATCTTCTTCACGAAGTGGCCGGATGCCCTCTACGTTGAGAGCCGTGCCGGGAACCTGCGGGAACTTCTGTCAGTCATAAGGGGTGAGGGTTTCAGGAGCCATATGGACGTTCTCAACGCAGAGGCGAATCTGAAGGCGTTCGTAAGGTCTCTTGAGCTTATGGCAAAGGCTCTGTCCGTCTCCTTGCTCCTGCTCCTTTTCTACCTTCGGTACATCGGCAGGAGATGGGTGCTGGCATCCTTCCTGTCCCTCGCCCTCGTGATGGCGGTGGGGACCCTGTACCACATACCGGACATATACGACTACTTTTTGATGGCCATTCCGCCCGCCGTTCTGCTGGCGTCCGCGTCCTTGAACGAAGGGAGATTGAGGAAGTTTACCCTGCCTATCATCTTACCGGTAATAGCCCTTCAGGCCTTCCTGTCCTTCAAGAAGTCTATGAAGGAAAAAGTTGGGAACGAGAGGATTGATGGAGTGTGGAGAAGTCATCTGTTCTCCCTTGATAGTGTCGCCGTCGTAAGTAAGAACTCCTACAACTACAGGCAGAGGTTGATGTACTACACCCTCGGCGAGAGGCTCTATACGAAGGGGGTGTACCCGATATACTTCTTCAACCCGAAAGCCGTCCGCAGGTACCTGTGTACGTTCACACCCTACCCCGACAGCATGAACGCCGTCCTCCTGCACAGGGCAAATCCACCTCCGGGTCTTGAGGTGATAATGGTTGAGAGGGACTACGAACGTGCCTTAAAAAGGGAGGGGTGTTCCCTTGAAAACTACGGGGATGGTTTCCTCTACCGTGTGAGGTGCGACTGTTCGGGCGTTGAAAGTTCTCGCCATCGCCCTTAGAATACGGGAGGTTAACTATGAAGGGAACGGTAGTTGATAGGCCGAAGGAAAGGGTTCTAACCTACGAGGACTACCTTCGCCTTGAAGATGAAAAGCGGTACGAACTCATAAACGGGAGGTTGGAAGGGATGCCGGCATCGGGGTTTGAGCATCAGAGTATAGTTATGGAGCTGGCTTCTATATTGCATACTTTCGTAAAGACGAAGGCGATGGGTAAAATCCTGCCCTCTCCTTTTGACGTCATCCTGTCGGAAACGGTGGTCGTCCAGCCGGATGTAGTTTTCATATCCAACGATAACCTGAAGAACATCAAACGAGGTAGGCTGTTCGGCCCCCCCGACCTTGTGGTTGAGATAGTCTCACCTACGAGCTACGTAAGGGACAGGTACGAGAAGTTCTCTCTTTACGAAAAACACGGTGTCAAAGAGTACTGGATCGTCCTGCCCGGCGAAAGGGTAATTGAGGTCTGGTGCCTGAAGGACGGTAAATATACCCTCCACTCTATTGCCGTAGAAAAAGGTGAGGTTGAATCGTGTGTTCTGAAAGGTCTTAAGGTCAAAGTTGAAGAAGTATTCAAAGCCCCCGCGTCCCAGGGGAGATAAAAAAGAGCAAAGCGCGCCCGGGGGGACTTGAACCCCCGACCTTCGGTTCCGGAGACCGACGCTCTATCCTGCTGAGCTACGGGCGCGAGGGTGTAATTTTAAGGACGTCAGAGGTACCAGGAGAGTTCCACCTCCTCTATCTTCCGCATTATAACCTGCGCCACCTGTTCCACCTGTTTCCTCACGTCCTCTATTGAGCCGTAGTTGCGGATTACGAAGTCCGCCCGTTTAACCTTCTCCTCCTGTGGCATCTGAGCCGCGAGTATCGCCCTCGCCCTCTCCTCCGGCACACCCCTCTTAACCAGACGCCTTACCAGTTCCTCCTCGGGCGCCCATACCACTATTATCGTATCAAAGGCGTCCGCCACGCCGTACTCAAACAACAGAGCCGCATCCACCATTATCACGCGGGCGGCAGACTTCTCTATGGATCCCTTTATCTGCTCTAAGACGAGAGGGCGGATAACCTTCTCAAACTTCTCCTTGAAGTCCGGATCGGTAAAGACCTTTTCCCCCAGTACTCCCCTGTCTATTGTGCCGTCCTCTTTAATGGCTTCGGGCAGATTTTTCCTGAGAAATTCAACGACCTTCGGATGGGTTAAAACCTTGTGTGCCTCCTTGTCCGCATCTATAACCGTAAAGCCCAGTTCCTCAAACATCCGGGCCACCGTACTCTTCCCGGCCCCCGCGTTCCCTGTAAGACCTATGAGTATCTTCATGGCACCAGCTCCCTTACGATTTTGATTATACGGTTGACAACCTCCTCAACCGTTAGATGGGTGGTGTCCACGTAGATAGCGTCCTCGGCCCTGCGCAGTGGAGCCACGGTACGGGACGAATCCCTTATGTCCCTGCTCTTTACGTCCTCTAACGCCTGCTCGTAGGAGACGTTTACCCCTTCCGCCCTTAACTGTTCGTACCTCCTGCGCGCCCTCTCCCCGGTGGAAGCGTCCAGGAATATCTTGACGTCCGCATCGGGAAGCACCACCGTGCCTATATCCCTGCCCTCCACCACCGCCCCACCTTCCGCCAGCCTTCTCTGGACGTCAAGAAGGAACTCCCTCACATCCTTCACCGCGGCCACACGGGAGGCCATGTCCGACACCTCAACCGTATCCAGGCTATCCGTAACGTCCTCGCCGTTTAAAAAGGTCCTTATTTCGCCGTTGATGTACTCCTGATGGACGTTCAGATCCTTCAGGCCCTTTTTAACGTCCTCCGGATTTTCGGGGCTGAGACCCCTCCTGAGGAAGTGAAGGGCCACCGCCCTATAGAGCGCCCCCGTACTGACCGCCTTAAGTCCGAGGCGGTCGGCTACCATCCTTGCAACGGTGGTCTTTCCGACCCCTGAAGGCCCATCTATGGCAATCACTATATCCTTACTCTCCATCTTACTTTCAGATTCCGAAAAAATACCGTACTGTGGTTAAGTCGGGGCGCCGGGATTTGAACCCGGGACCTCCCGGTCCCGAACCGGGCGCGCTGACCAGGCTGCGCTACGCCCCGAGATCCACAAATCCGCAGGTGGGAATTATACGGTCGGTGGATGGGTTTCCCCGGTAGAATACCCTGCGTGAGAGAGAAAAAGGTCGTAGTTCTCGCATCGGGAAACGGCAGCAACTTTGAGGCTCTTGTCAGAAGGGCAAGGGCAAGCCGGTACCCTATAGGCTTTCCCCTGCTTATAACGAACAACCCGGAGGCGAAGGTCATAGAGAGGGCGAGAAAGCTCGGTGTACCGTACAGGATAATAGAAGATCCGGGTAAGCCGACGGTAGAGGCCATAAGGTCCGTAGGACGAGTTGATGCTGTGGTCCTTGCCGGTTATATGAGGATCCTCCCGCCGGAGACGGTAAACGCCTTCAAGGGTAAAATTCTGAACATCCACCCCTCCCTTCTGCCGGCGTTTAAGGGTAAGGACGCCATAAAGAGGGCATGGGCGTCCGGTGTGAAGTTCACCGGTGTGACGGTTCACATAGTAACGGAAAAGGTGGACGAGGGGCCTATCCTCGCCCAGAGGGCTATTCCCATGTTCAGGGAGGAGTCCCTCCAGAGTCTTGAGGAGAGGATCCATCGGGTGGAACATGCCCTCTACTTTGACACTCTGGTGAAGTTCCTCTTTGATAAACCCGTGAAGTACGCCCTCCTCGCGTCGTACGAGAAGACGCCCAAACTGGTACGTTTCGCCCACTTCCTTCAGGAGTACGGGTACTCAATAGCAGCCACCTCAGGAACGGCCAGGTACCTCAGGGAAAACGGTGTGTACACGGTTGAAGTTTCGGCCCTTACGGGTTTTCCGGAGGTATTCGGTGGCAGGGTAAAGACCCTTAACCCCTACGTTATGGGTGGGATACTCTTCCACAGGGAAGACGACTACCCTATAGCCATGGAGATGGACGTCCCGGAGATAGACATCGTATTCGTACAGCTCTACCCCTTCAAAGAGACCCTACGGAAGACGAAAGATCTGGACGAGATCGTTGAGATGATAGACATAGGAGGCGTGGCCCTAATAAGGGCGGCTGCCAAGAACCACGCCTTCGTATCCGTGATAACCGACCCGGAGGATATAGTACCCTTCATGTTAGAGATGGAGGAGAACGAGGGTCAAATAAGCGAGGAGACCCGACAGAGGCTGGCCGTTAAAGCCTTCGCCAGAACGGCGGGTTACGACGTTGACATATACGAGGGCCTAGGAGGCATACTCGCCCCCACTGAGATGTACCGGGACGTATTCATCCACGTTAAGGACCCTATAGAGCTGAAGTACGGTGAGAATCCCCACCAGAAGGCGTGGGTGTATACGGGCCCCAACTCCTTCCTTTCGGCGACGGAGCAACTTCACGGGCCAGCCCTATCCTACAACAACATCCTTGACGTTTACTCGGCGTGGAGTGCGGTTATGGAGTTCTCCGACCACGCCATAGTCATAGTGAAACACGGTAGTCCGGCCGCCGGTGCGGAGGCCGAAAGTCCCATAAGGGCTTACGAGAAGACCCTGATTGGCGACATGCAGGCGGCCTACGGCGGGATAATAGCCATAAACTTCGCCGTTGAGGAGGATCTGGCCAGAAAGATATCCGAACACTTCTACGAAGTCATCGTAGCAACCGACTACTCCGAAGGGGCGCTTGAGATACTGAGCAAAAAGAAGCGGTTGCGTATCCTGAAGATAGACGTCTTTAAGTACCGCCTGCCCCACCTCCAGATGCTCATGCAGGGTGGTGATATACTCGTTCAGACCACCGACTTTGACCCACCCTACGAGTACATAGAGAGCAAGACGGAACCTCTCACGGATAAGGAGGTGGAGGACGTGATCTTCGGGCTTAAGATGGTGAAGTGGGCTAAATCCAACGCCGCCGTCGTAGTGAAGGATAAAACCCTTCTGGGGACGGGAAGTGGCCTCGTTGACAGGGTAACGGCCGTACGGGTTGCCCTTCAGAAGGCGGAGGATAACGTTTACGGCTCCACCCTCGTGTCCGATGCCTTCTTTCCCTTCCCGGATTCCATAGAGTGGGCGCATCGCTTCGGCGTTAAGGTCGTAGCCGAACCCGGCGGATCAAAGAGAGATAAGGAGGTCATTGAGAAGGCAAAGGAACTGGGTATAAAGCTGGTCTTT
Organism: Caldifarciminota bacterium; assembly: GCA_015490465.1. Classification (GTDB taxonomy): domain Bacteria; phylum Hydrothermota; class Hydrothermia; order LBFQ01; family LBFQ01; genus JAADCS01. The sequence goes on along the minus strand of WFXS01000005.1, from coordinate 24,116 downwards.
ACGGGGAAGCGTCTGTTCAGGCACTAAAGTCCTCGCCATCGCCCTTAGAATACGGGAGGTTAACTATGAAGGAAGCCGTGGTTGATAGGCCAAAGGATAAGGTTTTAACCTACGAGGATTACCTTCGCCTTGAAGATGAAAAGCGGTACGAACTCATAAACGGGAGGTTGTACGAGATGCCCGCACCAGGATTTGAGCATCAGGATGTACTTGGAGAGATTTATACGTTGATGCGATCCTATACCAAAAAGGCTGGATCGGGCAAAGTTCTTCCCGCCCCCTTTGACGTCGTGCTGTCCGATACGGTCGTCGTTCAGCCTGACATCCTCTTTATATCCAACGAGAACCTGAAGAACATAAAAAACGGTAGGCTCTTCGGTTCTCCGGATCTCGCCGTTGAGATCGTATCCCCGTCCAGTTATTACAGAGACAGGTACGAGAAGTTCAGGCTCTATGAGAAGCACGGTGTCAAAGAGTACTGGATCGTCTTGCCCGGTGAAAAGGTAATTGAGGTCTGGTGCCTGAAGGACGGCAAGTACGTATTACACTCAGTTGCGGCCGATAAGGGGGAGGTTGAGTCTTGCGTTTTAAAAGGCCTTAAGGTAAAGGTTGAGGAGGTGATAAGGTGAAGGAAGCCGTAATTGAGAGGATGAAAGAGAGAATCTGGACCTACGAGGATTACCTGAATGGCCGGATACCGACGGAGGTTTCGGAGATTGTAAAAGGTGAGGAGGTCAGAAAGATGCCTGCGGGGGATATACACGGTTTTATAGAAGCCCTTATAACCGGATTGCTACTCAAATCTAAAGGACCTTATATCGTCCTTAGTGGTGAGGTTGCGCTGCTAATCTCCCGATCTCCTCTGACCTTACGGGGGGCGGGCGTGGTCGTAATATCTAGAGATAGGTGGGAACTGAAAGGCGGAGCGATAGATATGCCTCCCGACCTGATAGTTGAGATAGCCTCTCCCTCTGACAGCCTGCCCTACATCCTTGAGAAGATGGAGGATTACAGGAGGTGGGGGGTGAAGAGACAGGTTTGGGTTTTTCCGGAGGATAGGAAGGTTGTGGTGATTGATGGGGAGGGAATTAAGGTTTTTGGTGGGGATGATGAGGTGGAACTTTTAGAAGGTGTGAAGTTCAGGCTTAAGGACCTGCTGAAGGAGGTTGAGGATGAAGGAAGCCGTAGTTGATAGGCCAAAAAGAAAGGTCTGGACTTATGAGGACTACCTTCGCCTTGAAGACGACAAACGTTACGAGGTCATAAACGGGAGGTTGGAGGAAATGCCCGCGCCTACGACGCAGCATCAAAGGATCTTGCGGGAGATCCACACGTTCATGTGGGAGTTCGTAAGAAAAGCGGGAAAAGGAGAAGTGTTTTTCTCACCCGTTGATGTTATCCTATCGGATACGGTGGTCGTACAGCCGGATCTCCTCTTCGTATCCAAGGAAAGACTGCCCATAGTTAAGGATCGTATATTCGGCCCCCCCGACCTTGTGGTTGAGATAGTTTCACCTACGAGCTACGTAAGGGACAGGTACGAGAAGTTCTCCTTGTACGAGAAGTACGGGGTAAAGGAATACTGGTTAGTATATCCGGAATACAGGGCAATAGAGGTCTGGTGCTTAAAAGACGGTAAGTACGTCCTCCACACCGTCGCCGATGGCAGCGGGGAGGTTACGTCGTGCGTCCTTAAAGGTCTAAAGGTCAAGGTTGAGGAGGTGTTGAAATGAGAGAGGCCGTTGTTGAAAAACCTAAAAAGAAGGTTTGGACTTATGAGGACTACCTCCGCCTTACGGACGACAAGCGCTACGAGGTCATAAACGGGAGGTTGGAGGAAATGCCTGCGCCGGGATTTGAACATCAGAAGGTTTCCGGCTTGATATATTTTGAGCTTAAGGGCTTTGTGTATAAGGGTGGGTTTGGAGAGGTTATTTATGCTCCCTTTGACGTTATCCTGTCGGATACAGTAGTCGTTCAACCAGATATAGTCTTCATATCCAACGAGAACCTGAAGAACATAAAACAGGGAAGACTCTTCGGACCTCCCGATTTAGCTGTTGAGATAGTATCACCGTCCAGTTACTACAGGGACAGGTACGAGAAGTTCTCTCTTTACGAGAGGTACGGAGTAAAGGAGTATTGGATAGTCCTGCCCCGTGAGAGGGTGATTGAGATTTGGTGTCTGAAAGACGGCAGATACGTTCTGCACTCGGTTGCAGCAGAGAAGGGTGAGGTTGAGTCTCGCATCCTTAAGGGTTTCAAGGCAAAGGTTGAGGAGGTGTTGAAATGAAGGAATCCGTGGTTGATAGGTCAAAGGATAAGGTGTGGACCTACGAAGACTACTTGAAACTTACAGACGATAAGAGGTACGAGCTGATAAACGGGAGGTTGTACGAGATGCCCGCACCGGGGTTTGAGCATCAGGATGTACTTACCCTCTTGCTTATAAAAATGAGGGGCTATACGGATGAAAAAGATCTGGGCAAAGTTCTTCCTGCCCCCTTTGATGTGATCCTTTCGGATACTGTCGTCGTTCAGCCCGATATCGTCTTCATATCAAAGAAAAACCTTAAGAACGTGGAACGGGGGCGCCTATTTGGGACGCCAGATCTCGTTGTGGAAATAGTTTCACCATCCAGTTATTACAGGGATAGATACGAGAAGTTTGGACTTTATGAGAAGCACGGCGTTAAAGAGTACTGGATCGTCCTGCCCCGTGAAAAGGTGATTGAGGTGTGGTGTTTGAAGGACGGGAAATACGTTCTGCACTCCGTTGCGGTTGAAAAGGGTGGGGTTGAATCGTGCATACTAAAAGGCCTTAAGGTGAAGGTTGAGGCGGTGATACAATAAACCGATTATTCGGCTTTACGATCCTATGTAAATATCTGCTTTATACCCGCTTAGAGTAACGCGCCTATGGTTAGCAGCACTGCTGTGCCGAGGTTGATGAGTATGGTCGTGGCGCAGATGTTCTCAAGCGTCTTCCTGTCTTTCCACAACCCCCTGCCTACCCTGTAGGCGTTAAAGAGGGCGAGCAGTACAACGGGAAGGGCGTACAGGAAGGGTTTGTACCCGAGAACTGCCGGTATAACTATGGACAGGGTAAAGAGTACGGCCGACAGAACGTAAACTACGGCAGTCCTTTCCCTTCCGAGGCGTACGACCAGGTTCTTCTTACCCACCCTCAGGTCGGCCGGGTAGTCGGGGAACTCGTTTATGAGTATGACCATGAAGATGGATACGGCTATGGGCGTTCCGTAAAGGAGGATGGGTAGCAGGTCCCACGACTTCGTCTGGAGATGGTACCCCACGGCGACGGGAAGGTAGCCGTAGGCGAACCCTATGAAAGTTTCCCCTACTCCACGGTAGGCCCATCGGAAGGGCGGCGTGGTGTAGAAGAAACCCATCAGCCCCCCAATTACACCAGCGAGGAAGAGGTCGTAGGAGTACCCCATCCTCAGGAAGGTCAGACCCAGAAGGCCGGCTACTACGAAGGCTATAACCGCCCCTATGAAGGCCTTCTCTCTGGGTACCCCGCCCCTCTGGAGGACAAGCGTACCACCGGAGAACTTGTTCTTCTCCATCTGGGCAGAGAGGACGTCCACCTCGTAATCAAAGACCTCCCCCGACCAGTAGGTCGCGAGCATTATAAGTACGACCGCAAGTATTGCGAGGGCCGTGGGCAGAAGGTAGAAAACCCCGGCAACGGAGTAACCTACGGCCGCTCCGAGAATCACGGGTGCTATACCTACCGTATGGAACTCCGGTCTGGATAGCCTGATCCACCACTTTAACCTTTCCATAGTGCGTGTATTGTAATGCGGAGAATACAGACGTACTACCTGTACCTGCCCTCAAACAGCTCCTTCACGTAGATGTGTTTAAGGGTGTCCCTGACCGAGTAGGCCCGGATGTAGTTTCCGGACACGTCTATCGTACTTCCCCCTTCCCTGTAAACCACCCGTGCGGAGTCCCGGAAGATAACGTACTCCACGTATCCGTCCCTGAAGGTTATCTCAACCGTACGGGAAGAGCCTTCACCGTTCTCCCACTCAACCCTGGCGTTTCCGAATATGAGGAGACCCTTCAGGGAAGTATCCGCCATGACAACGCGGAAGGTGTCCCCTGTGGCCCTGAACCTCCGGGAGGTGGCCACGACGTTCCCTATACCGAAGGTGGTATCCTTATGGAGGAGGAACATGTCCGCCCGGATCTCAACCGTATCCCTCCGGAGTATCTTCGCGTAGGCGTCCCCTATAACGTATCCGAAGGCCTCCCTGCCGTCGTAGAAGGCACTGTCCCCCTCCACTACTATCCCCTTCGTCTTGGACTCTACAAGGACGTCACCTATCACCCACGCGGAATCTCCCTTCGCGACTATCTTATCTCCGGATACCTTCCTGTACCTGTCCTCAAAGTAGGCGTCGCCCGTGAGACGGAGGAGGCGGTTTTTCCTCCTGTAGTAGAGTTTCTTTGCCCTCATCTTCAGGTTGGCAGAGGTTATATCGGCGTTCTGAAGGCGAACTACGCCGGCGTTCTCGTAGTAGACACCATGGGAACCCTCTATATCGTAGTCCGTCGTCCTGACCTTCACCCCTTTGCTCAACACGTAAACCGTCTCTCCGCCCTTAAACATAACCGTCATGGATCCGGCAGTGAACGTGAATCTCCCGGCGAGTATTACGAGAAACACGGCCTATTTTACGGTCGCTCCGCCCACCTGCCGACGAAGTAGCCTATGGAGAAGCCGATACCCGCCCCGAGGATCACGTCGGAGAGCCAGTGCCTGTCCCGGTATATCCGGGCCATCCCCACCGTGGAAGCCAGGACCACACCCCCCCACCTTATCCACGGGTTATCCGTACGGGCGAAGACGTACCCGGCGGAGGAGAAGGCCACGGACGTGTGGCCAGAGGGAAGGGAGTGGTGGTCGTCGTCAAGCGTGAACGGGGAGAAGCTGGTGGCCCCCTCGTTCAGGTGGGGCCTCGCCCGTCCTATAGCGGACTTGAGGGCAAGGGTGGTGATACCGGTTATTACGAAGGATACTCCTCCCCACTTACCGAAGTCGTAAACCTCTTCGTTCTTCAGAAGATAGCCCGTCAGGGTTATGCCCGTCCATGCGGCGATGTGGAGTTTGCCGTCCCCTAAGACGTTCACCGTGCCAAAGACCCTGTCGGCGAAAGGACTCCTGTGTGAAAGGGCGTACTCCCTTACGGGTTCGTCTAATGCGTATATGCTTACCGGTGTGAGTAGGAGGGACGATCCCAGTACTACGCCCTCAACCATACTCCTCCCCTCCTGAAGATCCAGACCGTGGCGAAGAGGACGAAGGCCAGAGACGTGGCGGTCGCACCGTAAGGGAGGTCAAGGTAAAAGGCAAGGGCGTACCCCAGGACGGAGAGCATGACTGCTATGAGGCCGCTCATGAGGAAGGACCGCAGGAAACCCCTGAAGAGGACGAAGGACACCATCGCCGGGACGACGACGAGGGATGAGGCCAGTACGGATCCGAAGACCCTGAGGACGAGTACGATCGTGAGGGTCTCAAACAGGAGCAGGACACCGTGGTAAACGTTAACGGGTACCTTCTCGGCCATGGCTATCTCCTCGCTGAAGAGGTAGAGCTTGAGACCCTCGTACTTCCAGAACATGAACGCCAGCCCCACGATAAGTATTGCAGCAATTGAAAGGACGTTAAACCACGTCGCCGTAGTTATGTTGCCGAACATGTAGGACCACAGGAGGTTGGCGTACCCGCGGTAAAAGCGCAGGGCTATGGCTCCCACGCTCATAAGGAAGGAGAACAGTACGCCTATCACGGCGTCGCGGGGCAGTTTTCTCCCGAATAGGTATATACCGAGACCCATGAGCAGGCCGAAGAGCATACCCCCGGCTGTGGGGTCAAACCCCAACACGACCGCGAGGGCTATGCCCCCGAACATAGCGTGGGCAACACCGGTGGCGGCGAAGGCCATGTTTCTGGAGACCACGAAGAAGGAGATGAGGCCGAGGAGCAACCCCCCAAGAACTACCGAGGCGACGTGTACGGGCATATCAGAAGAGTTTAACGTTTACGTTTATGTACTTTCCGGGGTTCTTCCTGATATCCTCTATCAGGGTCCGGAGCTCCTTAACGGTCAGGTTCAGCTCGTTGTACAGGGAATCTTCCGTCATGAGCCTCTGAACGGTGCCGTCGGCGCGCACGAAGGAGTCAACCACCGTTGCCGTCTCGTCTAAGCGGTTGGCCAGCTGAAGGATCTGGTAAGATACGGCGTCCAGTTTGGCGTTGGCATTATCCGTAAGATCTCTGGTGGATGAGATCAGCTCCCTCAGTTCACGGCTCAGAACGACCAGTTCCTTATTCGTTCTCAAAAGCAGAACGTTGGCGTTGTACAGGGTGGTATCCGTACGGGCGGATATCCTCTCTATGCTCTGCAGGATGCGGTCTATCAGGAAGACGAAATCCGTGAACGTGGGGGTCTCCTCTCCTTTTATGACGGCCCCCTCCGGGAGGAACCTCCCCTTCCCCTGATATATCGCCAGTTTCCGGTTCCCCACCACACCCTCGTTCTCTATGCGGGCGTACGCCCCCTCTCTCAACCTTATCCCCTCCGTGTAGAATCGGATAATTACGCTGTCGGTGTATATCTCTATCCGCTCTATCCTCCCGACGTTCACCCCCTGAAGGCTGACGGGGTCACCGTTCCCGAGGAAACCGGCCGTCTTAAAAGAGGCCCCGTAGTGGTACCTCTTCTTCAGGGAGAAGTTCTTAAGCCACAACAGGCCGACCGCCCCTATCGTAAGGGCCAGAATAAGAAAGAAGGCGGCCTTTACCTTTTCCATTACCCGGCCCGGTTCTCCTGAGCCTTACGCCAGTCGGAGAGGAACTTCTCAAGGCCTATATCCGTAAGGGGATGTTTGAGGAGCTTCCATATCACGGCCGGGGGAACCGTCCCTATGTGCGCCCCAGCCCTCGCCGCCTCTATGAAGTGGGCCGGATGCCTTATACTCGCTGCTATGATCTCCGTAGGCAGGTCGTAGAGCATGAAGATCTTCGCCGTTTCCCTCACTATCTCAACCCCGGAATAACCGATGTCGTCTATGCGGCCGATGAAGGGGGAGACGAAGTCGGCACCGGCCCTCGCCGCTATAAGGGCCTGGGCTGCGGAGAATATGAGGGTGACGTTGACCCTTACGCCGTCCGCTTTTAACTTCCCCACGGCCTTCAGACCTTCAGGAGTAAACGGTACCTTAACCACGATGTTGGGGTGTATGGACGCGAGTTCCTTACCCTCCCTGTACATCCCCTCGGCGTCCTCCGCCACCACCTCGGCGGAGACGTGATCAAGCATCTCCGCCAGTTCCCTGTATATCTCACGGGGTTCACGCCCCGATTTGGCCACGAGGCTGGGATTTGTCGTGGCCCCGGATATAAAGCCTAGCTCGTGAAGTTTCTTTATTTCCTCAACATCAGCCGAATCCACGAATATCCTCATATCAACCGCCTATTGTACGCCCGAAATGTGGGTCAGTAACCCCGTCTCTCTATCCATAGCCCCCCCGCAAACAGGAGCATCAGGGATACCGCAAACCTGAGACCCTCGTTGACGACCTGTACGTTCAGGGCTTCGGACACGTCCTCGGGGGTTTTAACGGCCCCTCCCTTCACTCCGAGCAGGGGAGAGAGGTCTATCCATCCCACCGACCATACGAGTACGACGAGAAGCATGATGGCGAGAAACCACCTGAAGGGCATATCCTTTATAAGCGCGGCGGAGAGTAAGCCTGCCGTCAGGGTAAGCAGGACGCGGAAGTACCCGGACAGTACGAATTTGAAGGTATCGGAGAAGGTGATCATCCCTTTTACGTTCGGAACGTCCAGTCCCCCGGACACCTTCAGGAGCGCGAAGGAACCGAACGTAACTATCCCCACGTACAGGGTAGCCTGAACGACCAGCCACACCTCCTTGGATAGGAGTATCAGGGTCCGGTTCACGGGCAGGGTATTGACGAACTCGTAAACCCTCCCATCCCGCTCGTTGAAGTACGTGGCTATACCGGCGAAGATGGACCAGAGGAAGACGCCGGCGACTGCCAGAAACAGGAATATTACCCCCAGATCGTTCTTACGACCGACGTAGAAGATGGACAGTCCAACGAAGAGGAGGAGGACGGATAGGTTGGTCAGAAACCACGGCAAAGACAGACGGATATCTTTCTCCATCAGGGCGAGAAAACGTCTCATCGTGGCATTTTAACCCCGTATGGGGTACCTACCTCTCGCCTTCCAGCTTGAGCAGGTCCGTTATCTTCATACCTGCCTTTGACCTACCGGAGAAGATGCTACCCGTTTTCTCCTCTTTAAGGCGCCTTCTGGCCAGCTCGTAGGCCTCGTCGGGAAGCTCCACGTACCCCACGTCCCTGACCAGGTCCTTAACGTGGGTGAGGTAGTAGTCCACGAACCTCTTGACGTGGGGTTTGGTCTCGTAGGATTTTTTACTTACGTAGATGAAGAGGGGACGGGAGAGGGGAACGTACTTCCCGGATACGACGTTTTCAACCGTGGGCATTACGGGTCCGCTGCCGGCGTCTATGGGTACGGCCTTCAGTTTGTCTTTGTTCTCAAGGTAGTAGGCCAGACCGAAGTATCCGAGGGCGTACTTATCGGATGCCACTCCCTGAACGAGGACGTTGTCGTCTTCGGAGGACGTATAGTCTCCCCTGCTCGCTCCCTCCTTTCCGATCACTACGGTGGTGAAGTAGTCAAACGTACCGGAATCCACACCGGGGCCGTAGAGGTGGAGTTCTTCATCCGGCCATCCATCCCTTATCTGACTCCATTTAGTTATCTTTCCCTGAGACTCCGGCGCCCAAATTTTCCGGAGTTCTTCAAGCGTCAGATGGTCCACCCACGTGTTATCCGGATTCACTACAACGGTTATGGCATCGTAGGCGATGGGGAGCTCGTAGAACTCTATACCGTTCTTCCTGCACATCTCTATCTCGGATGCCTTTATCGGACGGGAGGCGTTGTTCACGTCCGTCTCTCCGCGGCAGAACTTTTTGAAACCGCCCCCCGTCCCCGATATTCCTACGGTCACCTTAATGCCGGGGTTGTCCTTCTGGAACTCCTCGGCCACGGCCTCGGTTATCGGGTACACCGTAGACGAGCCGTCCACGGAAACTATCTTCGTTTTCCTGCCCCCACCACATCCCGCAGCAAGCAGGGCCATTCCCGCAAAAATTGCGAACCTTTTCCACATGGTTTCCGGTTTACCTAAAATCTGGCCTCCGTATGGAGGCTTACTACGGCGTTGCTCCCATCCCTCTGTTTGTAGGAAAGGGCGAACCGGAGGTTGCCGCTTACCCTGTATGATAGACCACCCACGACGAAGGAGTCCGTGTAATCGTCCATAAGGTCGTACCTGCCGAAGACGTTGAGGCGTCCCTCAAGGAGGTGAAGGATGGCAAACGCCGACCCTCCCTTTACGTAGGACTTATAGGAGGCGGTGTAGTAAGCATGAGAGAGCATAAGGGTCAGGAGGGAGTGGTTGAGGGAGATCCCCCCGATGTACCTGTCCTTGAAGCCTATACCCTGCGTTGTGGTGTGGCCGAAGAGGTGAATGCCGACCAGTTTACCCATGCCGAAGGACTCCGTCGGATATACGGAGAGGCGTCCCATGACGTCCTTGTGGGGGTCGTTCTCAAGGTTCTTGAAACCGTTTCCGTTGTATACGCCGGTGTGCAACTCCCACGGCAGCAACTTGCACGTGTACCTGAACACCAGACCCATATCGGCCGTGGGTTCAAGTTTGTAGTAGTCGTAGGTAGTCTTTTCAACGAACCGGTGTCCCCACAGCTTCTCCTCTATCCCCGGCCAGATGGTGGGTGCGATTCCGAACTGTACTTTAAGGGTTCGGGCAGCGTTGTCCATAGCCTTCCACTGTACGTAGGCGTGCTTCACGTAAACGGAGTAGGCGCTCTTCTCGGAGGTTTCACCCACGAGTTTCGTAAGGGGGGCGACGTCCGTCGTGAAACGTACGAGGAGGTTACCCTTCTTGAACCTGGTTATGAGGTACATACGATCAAGGGCGACGTAGTTGTTGTAGGGGGAGACCGTCTCAACGCTGTACCTGAGGTAGGTCTTTCCGCCCATCTCCATCTCGCCTGCGTCGGGGGAAGAAACGACGAACAGTACAATCATAGCGAAAGTATTCTACCGATGTAATACGCCCATTTGTGAGGTGAACGTTTCACATATCCGTTTCACGCTCTAATTCGTCCAGCAACTTCAACCGATCCACCGTATCCCTGCGCTCCGATACGCCCGCGTTTACCCTCCACGCGTAGTACAGGGGAAGTTCCTTCAGGCCGAAGTGTTCCCTTATTAGCATGGCGGCTATAGGTGCGGCGGCCGAACTACCGTGTCCGGCGTTCTCCACGACCACCGCCACGGCGAACGTTGGGTCGTCGTAGGGGGCGAAGGCTATGAACAGGGAGTGATCCTCTCCGTGGGGGTTCTGGGCGGTTCCCGTCTTACCCCCGTACCGGAAACCGGGTATGCGGGAGGCCATGGCCGTCCCCCACTCAACCACGGCGAGCATCCCCTCTCTGACCTTCTCGTAAGCCCAGTCCGGGGCATCCACCCGGAGGGTTTCGGGCCTGTCCAGAGGGGAAAAGCGTGGAAGGACGACCCACCCACGGTTTCCGATCAGTCCGGCCTCTACGGCTAAAAATACGGGAGTGACCAGTATCTCCCCCTGACCGATGGAGTAGTTGAGGACGGAACCGTAGTACCGGGCCTTTCGGGGGAAACGGGAGGGAACCTCCTCCGGGAGGGGGGTAAACTTCCTGCCGAATATACCGGTGGAGCGAACGGCTTTAACGAAACGGTCCGGACCGAACCGGACGCCAACGTTGTAGAAGAAGACGTTGCAGGACTGGGCTATGGCCTTCAGGAGGCGAGTATATCCGTGGATGGACCAGCACCGGAACTTCCTCCTGCCCAACCAGACGTACCCCCGGCACCCTACTCCAAAGGTCGTATCTATAACCCCATGCTTGAGGGCAAGCAGGGCCACGAAGGGTTTAAAGGTTGAACCGGGTGGGTACAGCCCGGCGATCGCGCGGTTAAGGAGAGGGGAGGCATCCGGTGAGGCTGCCGTATCGTAGGGTCCCGGTCTGGAGTATATGAGGTACACCTCCCCCGTCTTCGGGTTGAAGGCGAAGGCCGCTCCCCTTCCGTACGGAGCCATGAGGGAGTCAGCGAGTCGGTAAAGATCTATATCAAGGTACGTCTTCACGTTCGTGGGGTTCTGGTAGATCAAGACCTTTGGCTCGTCTATCAGGTTACCGCGGGCATCCACCTTTAAGATCACGTGACCCAGTTCCCCCTTCAGGTGTCTGTTGTACAGCTTCTCAAGCCCGAAAAGTCCCTCGCCGTCAGAGGTCGTACGTCCTACGGTGTGGAAACATTCCCGGCATACCAGTTTATGCCTCACGGTAGGGACTACCTCTATGCTCCTGAAGAACGTCCTGTGCTTCATGACCTCGTAGACGTCTTCCTGAGATAATCCCTTTATGTCACTGAAACCGAGGTAACGGTAAGGTTTTACCTTGAACTTCTTGCCCAGAAGTATCCTGAGGCCTCTCAGGTCGGCCTCCTCAACCTCTTTGCGGAGGTTGAACTGAATCACCTTCCATCTGACCTCCGGCATGGTGAGAGGTCTTCCCTTCCTGTCAAGCAGGGTTCCTCTGACTATACCGAGCGGTATACGGCGGGTGTAGTTGGCCACGTCTTTGCCCTTCAGGGACGGGTCGTTTATTCTTCTCAGATAGGCGGCACCTATGAAGATGGGTATCCCTACGGACAGGGCGAGGGGAAGAAAGAGGCGCTTCAACTCTTACAATTCTAAAGTGGGTTCAAACTTTCTTAGCCGTGATCGGCAGCCCATCAGGAAGGCTTCCGGTTTAAAATATCATCTATGGCAGTCAAGATCACATGGCTCGGGCATGCGGCATTTAAAATTGAGGGGAGTAGGGTTGTCCTGATAGACCCGTGGATAAGCGGGAACCCCTCTTCTTCCCTGAAATCACCCGAGGATATAGACAGGGCGGACGTGGTCATAGTGACCCACAGCCACGGGGATCACGGCTTTGAGGATGCGGTTAAGATAGCAAAGAGGACGGGGGCAGTTTTCGCTTCGCAGTACGAATTGGTCGTTAAGTCCGGTCTTGAGAGGGTAGAGCCGATGAACATCGGTGGCTTCGTGGACGCGGGTGGGACCGGCGTACAGGTCTCCTTTACTCAGGCGTGGCACACGGCCGAGGAGGGGGACCCCACCGGTGTGGTCGTCCGTATGGACGGTTTCACGATATACCATGCCGGCGACACCGGTCTCTTCTCCGATATGAAGCTCATAGGGGAGATGTACCACCCCGACGTCTTTCTCGTTCCGATCGGCGGGAGGTTCACGATGGACGAGGAACAGGCCGCCAGGGCCGTAGAGTTCGTAAAGCCTAAAGTCGTTATACCCATGCATTACAACACCTTTCCGCTCATCAAAGCCGATCCCGAAAGGTTCGCTGCTCTGGTGGGAGATACCGCTAAGGTGGTAGTACTGAAGCCGGGGGAGACGTTTGAGCTATAGCCCTCTGGAGCAGGCCATTCAGAAGATTGAGTCCAGACTGGACGAGATGTACTCCACCATAGTCAGCATGATAGATAACGCCCTTGATCGCCCCGAGGAGACCCTGAGCAACGAGAAGAAGGTCAACGCCCTTGAAATAGAGATAGATGAACTCATCGTCCGCACCATAGCCCTGTACCACCCGGAAGCTTCTCCTCTACGAAAGATACTCATGTCCCTGAAGATCAACAACGACCTTGAGAGGATCGGAGATCACGCCGAGAACGTGGCGCGGGACGTGAAGTTCTTCCGGGAAAAGGGGGAGAACCTCGGGGACCTCTGGGAGGATATAGCCCTGATACGGGACCTATCCCGCAGGGCCTTCGTGGAGGCTTACTCCTCCTTCAAGAACCGGGATGCCGAACTCGCAAGGGAAATCTGGAGATCCGATTACGTCGTGGACGCCATGAGGGATAAGATACTGAAGAGGGCCGTTGATACCCTGCCCACCCCCGTGGCCCTTAAGACCGTAAGCATAGCCCAGAACTTTGAGAGGATAGCCGATCTGGCCACAAACATAGCAGAGGACGTCGTCTTCATAGTTGAGGGCGAAATAATCAAACACCGGCCGTTGGAGGAGATCTGATCCCGACCTTAGAATGGGGTGGTAAGATGAAAAGGTTCGTTCTAATTGTGATGTTGGGGGTTGCAGGCTGTACGGTGAACGTCAACACCCTTGATCCTGAGGCCGTTGCCCACGCCTATCTAAAGGCGATAGAGAGCGGGGACTTTAAGAAAGCCTACATGCTCATAGACGGAGTTTCCCGCAGGTATACCCCTTACAAGGACTTCGTTAAGTACTGGCAAAATTACTTTAAGAGGTACGGTATACCGTACAAACATACGATCCACGACGTCTCTAAGGTGAAGCCGGGGTTGGTGGTGGTAGAGTACACGTGGCACTATAAAAAGACACCAACGGTGGATACGACTGTATTTCTGGAGCAGAGGTCCTACCGGATGAAGTTGAAGTTTGAGTTCCGCAGGTGGGCGGTAAAGTTCCGGAAGTACAGGATAATCAAGGAGACACCAACGCCCTACGGGATACAGAGGGAGATAATAGAGGAGTGAGCTACCTCCTTAAGAACTTAATCGTTTTCCTACCTAAACGCAAGAAGTAAACACCCGAAGGCAGATCTCCAACGTACACCTTACCTTCGCCCCCAACCTCTGCCCTCCTCACCTCCCTGCCTGAGGCGTCGTATACCCTCACCACACCCACATGCTTAACCTCTACAAATTCACGCCCTATAACGGCAGAGGATATAGACCTATCCCCTCGCTCACCAACACTCAAAGGTGCGTACTCGTAGCCCACGGTCGTGCCTACGCCACTGCCGTAATAATAGGACACGGCAAACTCCATAAGTCCATCTTCATCCATGTCGTAGACGTTGCTAACGGATACGTCCGATATGCTACCGTTCAACACCCCTATCTCCTCGTAATCATCATCACCAACGGCCTTCAACACCCTTACCCTTCCAAACCCTCCCATCAGCAACTCAGGCCTCCCATCCCCGTCTATGTCTCCACTGTTGCCGCTACCCATCCACACAGCCCCACTACTATCAATAATCATGTGCTTAACGACGTTCCAGGAGTTATTGGTATCAGCCTCAAGGATGTAGACGTGGAAGTAGAGAATACCACTCGTACCACCGAAACCGTACAGCACTATCTCTGGCCTACCATCTCCATCGGCGTCGTTTACCATCAAGGCATAACTGGCACGGGGTAGGTTAAACCTCGCTACTTCCTCTACCGAGTCATCCCCTACTACCTCGTATATCACTCCACTGCCCACAAATTCAGGCTTCCCATCCCTGTCGCTGTCTATCATCGTGGGAGCGTAGTACTGACCTACTCTCACCGCTACCCTCTTTCTGCTCCACGTGTTGTCTCCAGTTGATTCAAACATCACTGCTACAGGTGCAAGGCTGTCTTCTTCGCTCTCGTATGGCGCACATATCACGTCTCTGTATCCGTCCCTGTCCGCATCCCCAAAATAACATGTGGGAACTGTAAGTACCTGACTGAGATACCCTATAGGCACCGTATCAGCGTATACTGCTTTATCTCTTGTGAGGTCAAAGTTTCCTGAGCTGTCTGCCTCAAAGATGTAGAATGTATCTGCACCAAGACTTGTTAACCTGTAGAAGTACAACTCCTCTCTCCCATCCCTGTCGCTGTCGTAGTGCCCAAGATAGAACATACTTGAACTATCCCTCAACACCCACGTGGTGTCGTTTAGAATATACCATAACCCCTTTGACCTCAAGAACAGCATCCAGATGTTATCAATCTTCGTGACGTGAGGTTGAAGCAGAAAGGAGTACCCCCTCACCCTCCACACCTGAGAAAACGACGCCACAAGTACCATCACCATCGTTCTACCTCCTACCTCCTTATAAACTTAATCGTTTTCCTGCCTAAGCGCAAGAAGTAAACGCCTGAAGGCAGATCACTAACGTACACCTTACCTTCGCCCTCAACCTCTGCCCTCTTAACTTCCCTACCTGAGGCGTCGTATACCCTCACCACACCCACATGCTTAACCTCTACAAATTCCCGCCCTATAACGGCAGAGGATATAGACCTCATGCCTACACCCATGGGACCACTGCCCGTACCACCACCCCTGCCGCTGAAGTGGTACAGCACCACTTCACCTCCAACACCCTCTATCTCCACCTTCCCATCCTCATAAACCCACTCAGGTACGATCACCATATCCCCCACTCCGTACCTCCCCATGTACCTGCCACCCAACCGTAACGCCACATCACCCCTCACCACCTCCACAACGTACACACCTCCACTGTCCCCCACATAAACACCGTTCCCACGATACGCAGGGGTTATACCCCTCATGAAGCCCATTATCGGAGTGGTGTACTCGTACTCACCTATCCTGAGCCATCTCCTCCACCCTTCCCTCTCCTCCCACACGTTCCTGAAGATCCAGTTGTAGGTGGGATAGCCTATACTCACGCTGCTGTACGGCCACTCGTCCTCAATACCGGGAGCATCCGTCATGTTGAACGATATATTGTTGTTTACATCGTGGGCCAGTAGCTCGGACGTGAAGGTACTCCTGAAACCGTTCGTATACCCCATCACGTAGTACCCCCTACCGGCATAATGCACCCGACTTATGCTACGGGCAGTGTAGATCTGGAAGGTGTCCCTCCATAGACCACCGCTTCTCCACATCCCCCATCCCGTCATGGAAGAAAAGAGCCAGCCGCCGTTGGTCTCCACCCACCCGACGTACACCTCTCCACCCTCTACCTTAACCGTAGGTTCCCTTATAACACGCGAAAAACTACCTACTCTTATCGGTTGCGGGCTGATCCATGCTGTACCGTTCCAATAGGAATAATACAGCGTATCTCTGCTCAACCATACGACGTGGAGTTTTTCAGTTCCGCTGCTCCATTCGTCCACGCTCAGACCACCCGCTCCATTCACCTCCCACAGCACCTCACTGCCTATCAAAGCAGGCAAGGTGGTTATGGGGCATATGTTGTAGGGTCTGTATGTGTTGTGTACGATGTAGCTCTTTCCGTTGGTGCTATCCGCCACGAAGAAGACGTGCATCAGGTAGTTGTTGAGGGTGTCCCACACCCTTACAACGTTCAGCAATCTTATGTTCTTCCAGTTTCCACCCTTGGGCAGGCTATCAAACACCATCGCCCCGGACGTTCCTATGGGCTTTGCGGCGTACTTCAGGGTGTCTCCTCTTATCCAGACGATGTCGTGATCCATACAGACGTCCCTTTCTCCCGCCATGGCCACCTCCTCCCCTCTGCCGAGGACGTACTGACCACTCCACGCATTTCCCTTCCCCTCAAGGTAAACTACCCTTCCGTTGCTCACGAAGACCGCCGAGGTCACATCTCCGATCACCTTCACCTTATCCCCTCCGTTGTACTTCAGCCCTGCACACTCCCCACCGCTATTGAAAAGACCCGGTGTACCGTTCACCACCATGGTGAAGGTGTCAAGTACTGCTTCTATGGTGTCAAACTCCTGATGCACCTCTACCCTGTAGCTCCCAAGGGGCAATCTGACGACTACGGTGTCGGACCTGCCTATATCAACCCCATGCTCAACGTTGGTGTCGGAAACAGTAAGGTTTATCCTCAGGTGTGTGGGGTACTTGCACCCTCTAACCGCTACCGTCTCCTCACCTACGGTGTAGGTGTTGTTGAACTGAAAGATGTACAGGTACCCACTGTCCCTGTCGGGAGTGTAGTAGGGGTATCCACTGTATCCCACCACGTATATGTACCCGCCCTTTAACTTCACGTCGCTCGCTCCGTTGAATATATGCTCCCCCTCTACCTCGTCGTAGAAGTCGTAGTACCCCACCGGTGCAGGTCTGCGAGGATCCCTGAGGTCGTATATCCTCAGCCCTCCCCAGTAGTAGGCCACGTACAGCAGGCTGTCCTTTATCTCTCCTTCGTGTACGCTGCTCACCCTCCCAAAACCGGATGCCCTGTAGTAGACCAGCGTCTCTGCCACGCTTATGCCACCCGATTTGTTCAACCTGTATATCGCAAAGCCGCTCCCGTCACTCTCGTAGAAGTTTATCAGCAGGCTGTCCCCCCACATCCTTCCACTGTGCGAGAATCCGTACCCGCTACACTTCGCAACGTACCCACTGTCTATCACTCTATCCAGGATGTTGTCCACCACTATCCACCTCGTTATACCCTTCTTCCCGGGGGGACATACATCATCGCCACCGAATCCCGCAAACGTATACACCGTATCCACTCCCGTCCCATGGACGACGTAGATGTCATGATGATAACTTCCGTTATCAACGTCTACGCTATCCCTCACGTCAAGGGCGCCCAGAACGTCCCCCACGGCCAGTCTGCTGGTGTCCACCTTTACGATGTGCATGGATCTGAAGTTCAAACTCACGTACAGCCTGCTCCTCAGGGTATCCACGTATATCGTATGTACCCCACCGTTTATCCCTATGCTGCTGCCGTCAAAAAAGACTACCCCTACCTTCGCAGGTGCAGTCCCGTCGCTTATGTCCCATATCTCCATCCCTCCGCTACTCCTGCTCCCTATACCCACGAACATCCACCTGCCGAATATCTCTACGTCTGCCACCCCTAACTCGTCCGTGGCATCTGCCAGTAATCTAAACGTGTCCAGATCCGCCAGTGCTACGCTCGCTATGTACGGGTTTGTAGGATCGTCCACGTTTATCAGGAGGACCCCACCACCACGGATGTTCGTCACTACGTACTCGTGGCCGTTTGCATCCCTGTAGAAGTGCAGGTAAGTTGGCGATACTGAGATAGGTACTCCTATCTCCCTCCCCCAGCGCAGCTCCCCAACCTTCGTTACTCCCAAAGATGTTGTACTTACTACCGTTATTAGTAGCATGGCCACCGCTATTTTAAGGCGGAAATGTGGACGCTGTAGAAAACGGGCTACAGAAATTTGTTAAAATACGAAACTTGTTGTGCTACGATTACCCCTCCCTCGTAAAGATCCCCAGAAGTGCCACCAGAACGCTGTAAAGGGCCCACGCTCCCAGTCCCCACCACAGGTTATCCACATAAACTCCGTTAACGAGACCGATCACAGCCCGGAAGAGGAAGAAGTTAAGGACGAGACTCCAGAGTCCGAGCGTTATCAGGTTTATGGGAAAGGTCAAAATCTTGAGAACAGGGAGGAGGAAGGCGTTAACCACACCGAGGAGTACGGCCGTTACCAGAAGGGCCTCCCACCCCTCTATTCTGAAACCCTCAAGGAGATAATCCACGACGAAGAGCGAGAGGCCGTTGAGGAGTATGCGGAGAAACAGTTTCCTCATCCCTCTTTCTTCTGTTCGGCTTTCTCCTTACTCTCCCTTAATCCGAGGATCTCGTCTAACTCCTTGCCGGATATGGTCTCCCTCTCAAGGAGGGCTTTGGCGACGGCGTGGAGTTTATCCTCGTTGGTACGAAGTATCTCCTCGGCCCTCCTCTCGGCCTCCGTCACTATCCGCTTTATCTCCTCGTCTATTATCTGGAGAGTCCTCTCCGATACGGGGGACTTCACGCCCATATCCCTGCCCAGAAATACGTGTTTCTCCACCTTCCCGAAGGTGGCAGGTCCGACCCTCTCCGACATTCCCCACTCCGTGACCATCTTCCGGGCTATCTCCGTCGCCCTCTCAAGGTCGTTGGCAGCCCCGGTGGAGTAATCTCCGAATATTATCTTCTCCGCCACCCGGCCTCCCATTAAGGTGGCCAGAAGGTCCTCAAGGTACTCCTTGGGCAGTATCTTCTTCTCCTCCTTCGGAAGGGATAGGGTTACCCCTAAGGCCATTCCCCTCGGTATTATGGAAACCTTGTGAACGGGATCCCCGTGGGGGAGCATACGGGAGACTATGGCGTGTCCGGCCTCGTGGTAGGCCACCCTTCTCTTCTCCTCCCCGCTGAGGGGAGAACTCTCACGGGCGACCCCCATCATGACCTTCTCAACGGCCTCCTCCAGATCCTTCTGCTCCACCATTTCCTTACCCCTGCGGGCGGCGAGCAGGGCCGCCTCGTTTATAAGGTTGGCCAGGTCTGCACCGGAGAACCCCGGCGTCAGTTCGGCTATCCTCCGCAGATCAACGTCCGGAGCCATGCGGACTTTACGGGCGTGGAGTTTTAAGATCTCGTACCTACCCTCAAGGTCCGGCCTCTCAACCACCACCATCCTGTCAAACCTCCCCGGCCTCAGGAGGGCAGGGTCCAGTATGTCCGGCCTGTTGGTCGCCGCAAGGACTATTATACCTGTTCCGGCCTCAAACCCGTCCATCTCCACCAAGAGCTGGTTCAGGGTCTGTTCCCTCTCGTCGTGTCCCCCTCCGAGTCCTGCCCCCCTCATCCGGCCCACAGCGTCTATCTCGTCTATGAATATGATGGCGGGGGCGAGCCTCTTGGCCTTCTCAAACAGGTCGCGAACCCTCGCCGCCCCCACACCCACGAACATCTCAACGAACTCAGACCCGGATATGGAGAGGAAAGGTACGCCGGCCTCTCCGGCGACGGCACGGGCGAGGAGAGTCTTACCCGTTCCGGGCGGTCCCACCAGGAGTATTCCCTTCGGCACCCTCGCGCCTATCTTCCTGTACTTGGCCGGGTTCCTGAGGTAGTCCACGATCTCCTTGAGCTCTTCCTTCGCCTCTCTGGCGTCGGCGACGTCGTCAAACGTAACGTTGGGGCGGTTTTCAGTATAAATCTTTGCCCTGCTCTTTCCGAAGTCAAACGCCCGGCCCACACCCCCGTTCACCGACCTGAACATGAAGAACCACAGGGCGAGGAGTATGAGGATCCACGGCAGATAACTTATGATCAGGTCCATCCAGAGCTGTCGTTTCTTGAAGATGACAACGACCCCGTTTTCGGCGAGGTTCTTGAAGAACTCCCTGTCCCTCGCCTCCGGCGGTACGGTGAGTCTAAACCGGGTTATCTGCTTGTCCTTTATAACCATGGGTTGCTTGAGTACGCCAGAAACGGTGCCGTCGGAGACGACGAGCGTATCTATGTTCTCCGACTCCACAAGCTCAAGGAAGGTGTTGTACGTTATTTCCGTCTCCTGAGATGGGGGGTTCATAAAGAGCTGTATGGCAAACAACCCTGCGAGTATAAGTCCCCCCCAAACGAAAAGCGTCATCCAGAAAGATCCCTTGTTATTCATGAAACGGTCTATTTTACGGTCGTTGTCTTCTGGACTTTCTCTATAACCTTACGCCCGAAGGTGTAAAATAAGGTATGCCCCTGCATCCGGTGGTCGGGCCTGCACCCCACCTCCCTTATGTGCCAGTCCCTCATCAGGAGTTCTACCGTGCGTATCCCAAAGAAACCGAGCTCGTTCATAACCCTGCGGGTCTCCTTCACCTGCTCTACGTTGGGGGACGCCGACACCAGAAATCCTCCTCCCTTAAGGGATCTGTAAGCGTGGGGTACTATGGCCCACGGCTCCGGGACGTCTATTATCACGATATCGGCCTCTCTCTCCCAAAAACCGCACTCCGCAACGTCCCTTACGTGCCATACCACGTTCTCCGGTTTACCGTACTTCGCCACGTTCTCCCTCGCCACCCTCTGATGCCGGGGGTTGACGTCGTAGGAGTAGAGTTTTCCCGGAGGAACTATCAGACGGGTGAGTACCGTGGCCATGGCTCCGCTCCCGCTCCCCACCTCTATGACCCTTGACGTGGGCTGGAAATCCGTGTACATCAGCACGAGACCCATATCCTTCGGATAAAAAATGTTCGTCTTCCTCCGTAGCCTGAGGACGAAGTCGGCGTTGGAGGGCCTTATAACGTAAAAAACCCTTCCCGTTGAGGAGATGAGGGCCTGTCCCCACAGGAGATCCTCCGGCAGGTGGATTATTCCCCTGTGAGAGTGTACGGCCTTTCCGGGACGGTACTCGCTGAGGTAGTTGGCGTCGGGGCCGCCCCACAGCAGTACCCACTCCCCTTCTCTAACCCTGTCCATACGGCGGTAAGTCTAAGGACGTTCCGTTACGACAGCCGGCTCAACAGTTCCCTCTTCCTGCGTATACGTCCCTCCTTTCTCTTTGTGGCCTCCTCGTATATCTCCGGGGAGTGGGCGTAGGACTGCAGTTTGCGGCTTCTGTCCACTAATACGGCGCTTACGAACATGTGGGTTGCGAGCCTACGGTCTCCGCCCATGGGGTCGCTGGCGAATACCCAGACCTCCACCTCCGCGGACGTTCGCCATACGGCGTTGAGACGGGTGTATATCTCCACGTACTCCCCTAACCTTATGGGGTTGAGGAAGACGGTCTCGTCTATGGAGGCCGTGAACATGGATGCCCGCGCGTACCTTATGGCCGTGAGTGTGGCCACCTGATCCACGTACTCAAGGAGCTTTGCCCCGGACATCAGGTTGTAAAAGAAGGTATCCTCGGCCGTTATACCGTACGTGGTCTCCAGATCGTAGCTCTCCGGCTCTTTAAGTCGGGAGTACTCCTCCTTCAGCGAACGTATCTTCTCCTTCAGTTCCCTTTCAAGTGTGGGGGAAGGGATACGTACACCGTGGGCCACGGGTTTCCCGCTCTCGTCTATGGATATGAAGGTCATTTCGGCCGCCGTCGTAAAACGGAACTCCTCGTCAGACGTAGCGCCGGCAAATACGGCCACTTTTACGGTGATGGTGTGGGTGGTCGTAAAGAGGGGAGATACCTGAACGCTCACCATATCCCCTACCCGTATGGGGTTTATGAAGTCAAAACTGCCCATGTAACCTATGACGACGGGACGGCGAAGGAGCATGGAGGAGTAGATGGAGGCGCTCCTTATCACCCACCTCATCAGGCGGCCCCCAAAGAGGTAACCGAGGGGGTTGGCGTCCTGAGGAAATACCCAGTAGGCGGTACTGAAGGGTGGGTCAACCTTCATCGCAGGACGACCTTCCTCACGCTCCGTCCGATTTTAACGAAGAATACGCCAGGGGACGGTGCAACGAAGCGGCGTACGTTGTCTGCCACCATCCTTCCGGATACGTCAAATACGGTTATGGGGGAGCCGGATACGACCTCTCTGCCGTTCACTTTGAAGGAATAAAGTTCTACTCCCCTGTTTTCCCTGATAGTGGTTATACCTTTGTACATTATGCGGCCTTCGGAGGTGTGATCCACTACGCCCAGTTCGGAGAAGTACTCCCGCATGGCCGTAAACATGGTGTAAGCGGTGGTCTCAACCGCCACGGGCGTTATACCGAGGAGGTTGGCCAGGTAGAGCGTACCCATGTCCATGGCTAAGGAGTAGGTGGCGCCCGTATCAAGGGGCATACCGCCGACGGTTATATCGGAGGGTTCAAGGGGTGGACTGGCAGCCGGGTCAAACCGGTAGGTCATCCCTGAGACCTGTGCTATGGGGATGCTGTCCGTAAAGTCCTGAGTCACGGAGAGGAGGGTGTATATATCGGCGCCCCGGAGGGTGACCTTCAGGAGGTACATGTTCGTCCCGGTTATGGCCGTCTCGCTCAGGCCGTAGGGAAAGGCCATGAGGACGTCGTTTGAAGTTATTCTGCCGGCTGCGAGAGGTTCGGCCATGTAGAAGTACGGAAGCACCCCTACGTCGGCGCCGGCCTTCGTTCTCAGGGCGTCTGCTATGAGGTTGCCGAGGGGAGTGTCAAGGTAGTACAGGCTGTCCGGTTCGTTCCTCAACTCGCGGGGTGCGTAGGCGATGAAGTCGGAGAACACCGGCCCGTAAACCGCCTCTATCCTGCTTTTGAGGGCGTTGAGGGAGTCAACGAACTCGCTATCAACGGGGGAAGTGGCGTCAAGACGGAAGAGGGTATAACTTACGGGTCTTAAGGTTGCCATATCTACGAGCCAGAGGCCCACGGCCTCGTAGTGCTGGCAGGCCTCGGCGAAGTAGGTCGTATCCCCGGAGACGTTCACTATTCTGGCCGGCTCCTCGTAGCACGTATGAGTGTGTCCGGAGACTATGAGGTTGTAACTGCGGGTCTGGGAAGCTATAGTGCTGTCAACGTCCACACCGGAATGGGAGAGGATTATCCTGTAGTCGCACCCCATGACGTCAAAGGTGTCCTCGTACATCTGGGCGACGTAAACGGGGTTCTCAAACTGAACGGGTTGCTGAGCGGGGTTGAGGAGGTTGAACTGGTTCGTCGTCAATCCGAGAACGCATATGAGTTTGCCCGATCTGTTGAAGGTGGTATAAGGTCTGACCAGAGATGCGAGGGGAATGGTGTCGGGGCGGAGGTTGGCGGAGAGGAAGGTGGTAAAGCCACCGACGTCGGAGAGGACGGAATACAGACTATCGGGGGTTATGTCCAGCTCGTGGTTTCCGAGCGTTATGGCGTCGGGTGAGAGCAGGCTGAGGAGTTTTAACTCCTCGCGTCCGAGGCCGTAGGGAAAGGAGAAGTCGCCAACGAATACGTCGCCGGCGTGGAAGAAGAGGTGGTTGGGGTACATGGCTTTCAGTTCCCGGATCTTGTAGGCCGCCGAGGCTATACCGTTCCACGACTTGTATGGGAAGAGGTGGTGATGGGTATCGTTCACGTGTATTATGGCAAGCGTATCCGCCCTGAGGGCGAAAGGTACGATCAGAAAAGTCAGAAGCAGTGTTCCAGACTTCCGCAGCATAGTTGGGGTATTTTAAACCCGCGGTGTGGGGAGCGAGCCGGAGAGAAAACACAAAGATATGCTCGCGACCTTAAAATTCTCTCAGAATGAAACATAAAAAAGTTATCCTGACGGGCAAAGGGAAAGTTGAAGTTTACGACCCCTCCGGGAGGCTCATCGACAGGTTCACGGTTAACGGCCATAAGGAGATCCATCTAAAATCCGGTGTCTACATGTTCCGTATAGATGGGAAGATAAGGAAGGAGATCGTAAGATGATGAGGAAGATACTGACAGG
>WFXS01000004.1 GCA_015490465.1 Caldifarciminota bacterium | reverse complement strand
CTCTCCGGGAGTCCCCCCACGTTGTGGTGGGTCTTTATGGTGGCCGATGGCCCCACTACGGAGACGGACTCTATGACGTCGGGGTAGAGGGTCCCCTGAGCCAGAAACCTCGGTTTCGGATCCAGACCTGAGGCGAACTCCTCAAACACCTCAACGAAGAGGTGACCGATTATCTTACGCTTTTCTTCCGGGTGGGTTACCCCCTTAAGGGCTGAGAGGAACCGGTCTCCCGCCTCTATGACGTTAACCTCCGGGAACAGCCTCCTTACCCTCTCCTTCTCTCCCCATCTCAGCAGCCCCGTATCAACGAAGACGAAGACCGTCTGGCCGGGTACGGCCTCCTTCAGGAGATATCCCAGGACGGTTGAATCCACACCACCGGATAGGGCCAGAAGTACCCTATCCTTGCCCACCCTTCTCCTTATCTCCTCCTTCAGATGTTCCACGATGTTCCTCGGTGTCCATGTCCTCTCAAGGCCGGCAAACTTCGCGAAGTTCCACAGTATATCCGTGCCGTACTCCGTATGCACCACCTCCGGGTGGAACTGGACCCCGAACGTACGCCTCTCCGGGTTGAAGACCGCGGCGTACGGTGATCCCTCCGTCCGGGCAAGGGGGTAAAACCCCTCAGGTAACTCCTCAACCCTGTCCCCGTGGCTCATCCATACGCGGAAACGTTCGGGCATACCCTTGAAGAGGTGATCCTCGTCCAGAACCTCCAACTCCGCCGGTCCGTACTCCTTCCTTTGAGATGGGGCCACCTTACCGCCAAGGAGGTGAGTTATAACCTGAAGGCCGTAGCATATGCCGAGGACCGGCACCCCCTTTGTAAGCACCTCTCTCCGGGGAAGTGGAGCGTTCTCCTCATAAACGCTGTAGGGACTTCCCGACAGTACGACCGCCCCCGCATCCTCGGGCAGAGGGGAGTTGAAAGGTAAAATCTCGCTGTAATAACCGAGTTCCCTGAAACGCCTCGCTATAAGCTGGGTGTACTGGGAACCGAAATCGTAAACGTAAAGCTTCCGCACGGGGTATTTTACCGTGGATTATTCCACCAATTTCGCCGGGTCAACGGGCCTGCCATCCCTGTATACCTCGTAGTGGACGTGGGGACCCGTGGTCAAACCCGTTCTGCCAGCGAAACCGACCATGTCGGCCGTCCGTACCGTATCACCGACCTTAACCACCGCACTGTCAAGGTGGGCGTAAACGGTTTCGTACCCTCTAACGTGCCTTATCCGTACGTACAACCCGAGCCTTTTATCTCTCCCCACCTCTTCCACCACGCCTCTGGCCGTAGCGAAAACCGGAGTACCTTCGGGGACAGCCAGATCCACACCCACGTGGTAATCCCCGTGCATTCCCCTGATTATCGGAGCAGAGACCGGATAGGCGCACGGTGTATCGCACTCCTGAACGAATATCGGTAGGGGTACTATCGTCCCCGTATTCTCCCCTGCCGGGAGGGTATCCCCGGGGAGTCCGCTTACGAGGGCGGAATCTATCTTCCGCAGCTTCCTCTCAAGGAGAACGTACTTCCTTTTCAGTTCGTTGAGCTGCTCCTCGGCTGTCAGGAGGTCGTAGTACTTCTTTATCACCTTCCCCTGAAATACGAGGGCTATTAAGGCCAGCGCAGTTACGACGAAACCTATCAGGCCGAAGAAGACGAGAAGACCCACCCCTACCTTGAACAGGGTTAAAGAGAGGCCGGCAAGGGTGTACCTCCTCACCCTGCCGGCTTCTGCGATTATTATCTCAATCCGTTTTCTCAGCCTTTGACCACCTTCTCTATGGCCTCGGCTATCTCACGCGGGCGGAACATCTGCCCGACGTACTTGTTGACGAGGTACATCTTGTCGTGTTTCTCCGTGTACCTCTTCAGGTAGTTGTAGAGCTGTCCGAGGGCGTTCAGTTCCACCACGAAGACGTACTTATGGCGGGAGATGAAGTTCCTGACCTCATCCTCGTGCAAGGGCATGAGGGTGCGGAGCCGCATGTAGTGGGAGGGTATACCCTTCTCCTTGAGCTGCTCCATGGCCTCAAGGATGGGCCCCATCGTGGCACCGAAACCTATTATACCCACCTCGGCGTTCTCGTCCCCGTAGTACACCGGCTCCGGCAGATCTCCCCTCTCAAGGGCCGTCCTGTACTTGCGGAGACGCTTATCTACCATCTTCTTGCGGATTACGACGTCCTCCGTCGTGTAGCCCGTTTCGTCGTGTTCGTTGGAGTTGGCGTTGAAAAAGGTTCCGGGGTAACCGGGTATGCTCCGCGGTGATACGCCATCCTCCGTAAACTGGTACCTCAGGAAGGCCTTACCCTCCCGGGCGATCCTCTCGGCCTCCTCACGGGAAAGGAGCTTCCCGCGGTCTATCTTCACCTTGTAGGGATCAAGGGCATTGGGCTCGGCCGTGTACTTGTTCTGGGCGAAGGCCTGTTCCGTGAGTATTACGACGGGGGTCTGGTACTTCTCGGCGAGGTTGAAGGCCTCGGCCGTAAGGTAGAAACCCTCTTGAAGCGTAGCAGGAGCAATTACGATCTTAAGGAGGTCTCCGTGACCACCGAAGAGTACGTGATGTACGTCCGACTGCTCCGTCTTCGTGGGCAACCCCGTGGAAGGCCCCGCCCTCTGGGAATCAACTATAACCACGGGGGTTTCGCTGTTGTAGGCCATTCCGATAGTCTCCGTCTTCAGAGACAGACCGGGGCCGGAGGAGGAGGTCATTGACCTGACGCCAGCGTAAGCGGCACCGAGGGCGAAGTTTATGGCAGCTATTTCGTCTTCGGCCTGAACGACGGCACCGTTGAACTCCGGCAGGTAACGGGCGAGCATCTCCAGTATCTCCGAAGCGGGCGTTATGGGATAGGCGGCCTCAAACCGTACACCGGCAGCCAGCGCCCCGAGGGTTATGGCCTCGTTCCCGACCATCATTATGCGACCGGGATCTCCGAGGTTCTCAATTACGTACTCGTCCCTCTTCTCCTTCTGAGAAGCCAGTTTCCTCCCCAGTTCGTAGGCGTCTATGTTCTTCTTAATTATCTTTTCACCCTTCTCCTTGAACCAGTCTGCTATGACCTTGTGGACGAGGTCGTGATCAAACCCCAAGATCTCCCCGGCTATACCTACGGCCACCACGTTCTTTATGATCTCAAGGCCCAGCTCCTGCCGGGCAGTTTTGGCGAGGGGTAACTCGTAGATGAAGACGTCGTCCCTCTTAAGTTCGTCGGGAAAGGCCTTTATAGAAGAGTCGTATATGATAACCCCTCCGGGGGTGACCTCGTGGACGTGGTTGTACAGGTTGGCGACGTTGAAGGCTATGAGATAGTCAATCTCATCTTTGGGTCCGTATATGGGTTCGTACTTGGCGCGGACAGTCATGTTGGTGGGAAGGCCACGGATGTTGGACGGGAAGTCCTTTACAGTCACCACGTAAAGGCCCATTTTTTTCAGAACCTTGGAAAGCATCTCACCGGTCGTAAGACTACCATCCCCGGCAAGGCCAGCGATCTTTATCGCTATATCGTTCTTGCGCATAAGTCGGTTATTCTAAGGCCGCCCCCGACGGGTTATACGGGTTAATTGAGGTAAATTTGTACGGGTATCCGTCCGTATAATTACCGTGTTATGCTGGTACTTTTGCTATCCGGTCCCTCGCCTGAGGATATGGCGAGGCTGAAATCCTTTGAATCGTACTTTCGCAGGGCCGAGGCGATGACGGGTGTGGATGGCGATCTCCTGAAAGTTATAGCGTACCGCCTGACGAGATTTCACAGGGTCAGGCCCCATCCCGATGCGGAAGCGGTACCACAGTACGGTGTGATGGGTATTTTCAAGATTGAGGATGCCGAAAAGGTCTCCGGTATTTCCAGGGATCGTATAGTTAACGACGATTGGGCGGGCATAAAGGCTGGCGCCCTGCTGCTCAGGCATTACCTTGACGCCTGCGGTGGAGATCTCGTGTGCGCCCTTGAGATGTACGCCCCTCCCGGAGCGGAGAAGGTGTTCGCGAGAGATATGCTCATGCTCCTCAAATCCGGCGTGAAGTTCCCCGTACTCGGAACCCGCCCACATCCGGACATCCGTATACCCGAATACCTGATGGAGGTGGAGAACGGTTCCGGGGAGGGTCTCCTTGCGTGTCCTCCGGGACCGGAATTTCCGTTAGTTGAGAGGTGGACACCGGCAGATCCCTCCAACTATACCAGTGCAAACCGTCCTGCCGATTATCCCATACAGTACATGGTAATGCACACCGTTCAGGGTAGCTATTACGGGGCGATCTCGTGGTTCCAGAACTCCTCAGCCAACGTCTCCGCCCACTACGTGATCAACTCCGAGTGTACCAACTGCCAGACGAGTTCGGGAACCGGATACAACGATGGGGCGCCTACAGGTGAAGCCACTCAGATGGTCTGTCACAAGGACATAGCCTGGCATGCCGGGAACTGGACCTACAACACCCAGTCTATCGGTATAGAGCATGAGGGCTTCGTTGAGTACAACGGGTGGTACACGGATACCCTCTACAGGAAATCGGCCTACATAAGCCGCATGGCGGCCAATACCTTCGGCTTTCCGAAGGACAGGAACCACATCATAGGGCATTCGGAGGTCCCCGGAGCGACCCACACGGACCCGGGAGATTACTGGGACTGGGCGTACTACACGGTACTGGTGAACGGCCTTCCCCCAGCGGATACTATAGTGGACGAACTCTCTCAGGGGTTCCGAAAGTACGGACCCAGTAAGTACTGGTACTACGACTCCGCCAACGGCTACGGCGCCTACGGCCACATGTGGCATACGGGGTCGTGGAGCGGGGTGGCCAACTGGGCGAAGTGGACTCCAAACCTCCCCTACACCGGCCCCTACGAGGTCTTCGCCTACATCCCAGCCGGCACTCAGTACGACGCCTACGTCCCCTACATCGTAAACCACGCGGGTGGCACGGATACGGTGTGGATAGATCAGGGTAACTACTCCTCCCAATGGGTTAGCCTCGGCACCTACAACTTCAACGCCGGCTCCTCCGGTTACGTGATCCTCCTTGACTCCTCAACTATAAGCGGGGACAGGATAGCCTTTGACGCCATAAGGTGGTCCTGGAGGGGAGGTGCCGTGTGTGGCGATAAGGTCGTGGACGACGGGGATGCCGGATGGAGTGGCTTCGGAACCTGGACCCTCAGCTCCTACAGCGGATACAACGGCGACTACAGGTACGCCTACGTGGGAGGTACTCCGGACTCCTCCGTATGGTTCTCCGACCTCGGATGTTCCTCCGGGTACGTCGTGTACGCGTGGGTCCGCAAGGGTTCCAACCGCAGCACCTCCGTTCACTACAGGATATACGCCGACGATGGAGTCAGGGACGTTTACATCAGTCAGTACAGTGCGACTTCCGATACCGGATGGATACTCTTAGATACCGTCTGTGCCGATACCCTCCACGTGGTCATGTACGACGACGCCCCGGACGGCAGCGTGGTGATAGCCGACGCCATCCTTTACCAGAGGGATACCACCGTAAACTGCTCCGTCACGTCCTACGACGAAGCGGCCTATAACGGCGATGTGAACCTGACTTACTCCGACAACAAGGTCACGGTTATGGTCCCCTACCCCCAGAGGGTGATCCTCAGGGTGTACTCCCCGTCCGGCCGTACGGTTATGAGCAGGGACCTGGGTGAGGTCGTGGGCTGGGTCAAGGTTCCGATAGATCTGCCTAAAGGCGTGTACTTCGTGAGGGTTGAGGGCAGAACATTAAAAATTATCGTGAGGTAGAGCGGGGGAGGGGAAGCCCGCCTTTAGAATGGACTCCTATGGTAATTGGAGTCCCCAAGGAGATCAAGAAGGAAGAGTACAGAGTTGCTATGACTCCCGCAGGTGTGAGGGAGCTGACCCGCCACGGCCATAAGGTGATCGTCCAGAGAACTGCGGGTCTCGGTGCCGGGCTGAGGGATGAGGACTACGCCGGGGCCGGTGCGGAACTGGTGGATAGCATTGAGGAGGTGTACGAGCGGGCGGAGATGATAGTCAAGGTGAAGGAGCCACAGCCGGAGGAGTACAATCTACTTCGTGAGGGACAGGTCCTCTTCACGTACCTGCACCTCGCAGCCGACGAGAACCTTACGAGGGCATTGATGGAGAGGAAGATCGTGGGAATTGCCTACGAGACGGTGGAGACGGACGACGGCTTCCTCCCCCTCCTGGCCCCGATGAGCGAAATAGCCGGTAAGATGGCCCCTCAGGAGGGTGCCAAGTACCTTGAGAAGCCTTTTGGAGGACTCGGGGTCCTTCTCGGAGGTGTTCCCGGTGTGCCTCCGGCCAAGGTGGTGGTCATAGGGGCAGGATCCGTGGGGATGAGCGCCACGATGGTGGCCGCCGGTATGGGTGCGGACGTAACCCTCATGGATATAAACGTCCAGAAGATGCGCCTCGCGGAGGAGATCATACCCGCCAACGTGAAGACCCTGTTTTCAACAGAGTACACCTTGCGGGAGGCCGTTAAGAACGCCGACCTCGTCATAGGGGCTGTCCTGAAACCCGGCGCCCGCGCCCCCAAACTCCTGACGAGGGACATACTCGCCGATATGAAGGATGGGGCGGTCCTGGTGGACGTCTCCATAGATCAGGGAGGGATATCGGAGTTCTCAAGGCCCACAACCCACGACAACCCCGTCTTTGTGGCCGAAGGTGTGGTACACTACTGCGTGGCCAACATGCCCGGAGCCGTACCCCGCACCAGTACCTTCGCCCTGACCAACTCCACCCTCTCCTACGTTATAAAGCTGGCCGATCTCGGGTGGAAGGAGGCCGTGAAGCGGGATAAGGCCCTTGCGAGGGGTGTAAACCTCGTTTTCGGAAAGGTGACGTATAAGGCGGTGGCAGAGGCCTTCGGTCTGGAGTACACGCCTCTGGAGGAGGTTCTATAGGCTCCGGGATAACGGAACCTTACTGCAGTTGTGGGAGTTTAAAAGTTCGGCAAATGGAAACGGAGGGGTTGTTTTATCGGAGTAGGACAGTAGTTTCGTGTTTAGATAAAGAAGAGGGGATTACGCTGTTGCTGTAGAGCCAGTGTAATCGCCGCCGAAGTTGGTGGAGAGATAAACGTACTCCTGCCATCTGTTTCTTATGCCAAAGAAACTCTGAGGTCGCCTTTATGCTACCCTTATTTTCATGCCCTTATTCTCAGAGTATAAAGCCCCGGGGTAGGGCATTTTCAATCCTTAATTGACTCAATCAGTGTAAATCCTTCAATCCCAACCCTACTGCGAAAGTGCTGATTCCACAAGGTAGATTTGAGACCAGATAAAGAAGATCCACGTCCTGAAGCGGAAGCTGTTCAAATTCCACAAGGTAGATTTCGGACTCCGGGCGAAACAAATTATAGAAATCTCATTCGTTTGTTTAAATTCCACAAGGTAGATTTCGGACATGCTTGCATCTCTGGAGGAGCCGGCCGTTTATGTGCGTTTAAATTCCACAAGGTAGATTTCGGACGAGAGCAATACCATCAGGCTATCAACATTATCATATAAGTTTAAATTCCACAAGGTAGATTTCAGACATCAACTTATTGATTTTCTTAAATTTGCCACCCCGGGTTTAAATTCCACAAGGTAGATTTCAGACCTCCGAGTATCGCCCGAAACCCATGTCCGCACGAGCAGTTTAAATTCCACAAGGTAGATTTCAGACCTACAACACGCCCACGAGGGACGGTATCAACGAATTGTTTAAATTCCACAAGGTAGATTTCAGACGCCGCACTTACATTTTACTGTTTCTATCCTCCGTCCGTTTAAATTCCACAAGGTAGATTTCAGACGCTCCATCCACGACTCCCTTATGCCCCGCTGGAAAAGTTTAAATTCCACAAGGTAGATTTCAGACTCAACGTCCCATGTTCTGGCCCTGCTACATAGACATAAGTTTAAATTCCACAAGGTAGATTTCAGACGAGGCAACAACAGGAGGTATATAGCATGAAAGTGAAGAGTTTAAATTCCACAAGGTAGATTTCAGACCGATCCGTCAGATGAATAATTTTCAAACTTACATCCCCTCATTTTCCCCAATTTTTGCTGAACCTCCGGTCTTGCATCTTTGAAAATTTATGAATTTACAGACCCGTCCCGCGAGTTAATACACCAAAACT
>WFXS01000003.1 GCA_015490465.1 Caldifarciminota bacterium | reverse complement strand
GGATAGACGAGAACGCCGTTGATAACGTCCTCCTGATAGCCGAGAACCACCCCCTTGACGTTCTCATAACCCATCAGGGGCCGGGGGAGGCCCAGGAAAGGACCGGTGCCTCCGTCCTCAATCGCCTCCTCAAACGGGGGGTGGCGAGGTACTGGTTCCACGGCCACGGGATGGACGACCCGTCCGTAAGGGAGATAAAGGGCATAACCGTCGTCCCCCTCTCCTCCGTCTCCCTCTCCGGCGGTGGCCAGTACCCCGACGAGATCTCCACGGCCGTAATCCTGCCCGGCGGGAAACTCGTAAGGGACCTTCCGAAGAGGTACAGACTTCTGAGCAGAAACAGGTGGAGGAAGCACGTCTATATGGGGAGGGAGGTCTTCGTCTCCCCCCTGCTGGAGCATCATGCCTTCAGGTATCGGGTGGGGTAGAACCTCACATCGGGATCAAAGCACTTAGAGGGGCGATCAATCTCAAATAACACCGCTTGATCCCTCCGGGATCGTTACGGGAAAACTCTGCACGTTTAACGTTTTCCTATTTGACCTTTACCGTTCCATTTGCTCCCCTATAATAAACACTATGCGGAAGTTCGTTTTGCTCTTCTTCCCGGCTTTTCTGGCCGCCCAGGAGATGGACGATATCTACAGGGAGGAGCAACCCACAAGACTTCAGGCCTATATGGAGGTCTTCGGCTCCACCACCTACATAGGGCAGCCCGTACCCGACCTCGTGGGATACGCTGTACCCGGTACGGGCGATCTCCTGAACGTACTGAGAGCGCGGGCGGGTGTTTCCATAAGTTTTGCCAACAAGTTCACAATAGGGATAGCGGGAATGTACTCAGGTGAGGCCACGAGCGATATTACGGGCCTCCCGGTGGGGGTATCCGAGGCCTACGTCCAGCTGGATACCTTCGTCACTCCTATAGGTGGTCAGGGTGTGGTGCGTATAGGACGCCAGCTTATCAACTTCGGTCAGGGGCTGGCCTTCGGGGACTATCACGGCTTCGGATCTAACGCCATAAGGCTCGGATACCGTTTCAGCCCCGCATGGGAGTGGTATCTGGACGTCCTCTACGTAAAGAGCAACGAGAGCGGCGCCCGTCAGGTTGAGAGGTTCTATTACCCCTTCGCCTACTACGATCAGGATAAGGGGGAGATCGCCTACAAGTGGATAAACACGAAGTACGACATTGAGACCTGGGCCGTCTTCTTTGAGAGGAAGAAGGGACCCAGGGATAACTACGAATTTTACGTTTACGCCGCCATGATGAGCGAGCAGAGGCTCATAGGGAGCGGCTTCAACCCCTACTGGATCGGAGGGTACATAGCCATAGGCCCCATAGGGAACTTCTACATGGACGCCGAACTGGGGTACATGACCGGTATATGGGATTCTCGCCGCAGGATCTACGGTGACTTCTCCGACCAGCTCTACGACGTCGTGGGTGAAGGGCGCATAGACCTGAACGCCTACGCCATAGGGATAAGGGCGAACTACGACTTCACCGACCAGATCACGGGTGGAGTCTCCTTCTTCACCTTCAGCGGAGACAACCCCAACACCGAGGGGATGTACGAGGCCTGGATCTCGCCCATGCCGCGTACGGCGGGAATACACACCTTCAGCAACTGGACCCACTGGACGGGGATGGGAGAGGTCTTCACGTGGAACTACAGGCCGGACAACTGGAGGAGCATATACTTCCTGAACCCCACCAACTTCGTGGCCGCTAACCTGAACCTCGTGTACAAGGCCTTCCCCATACAGCAGTCCATGGTCATAAGGTTTGACGGCTTCGCCTATGCCGAGGCTGCGTCTCCTCCCGGAGTGGATCCCTACCTCGGTGCCGAGGCCGACGTTGCCATAAAGTTCACCTACGCCGACATAGCCGACATCGGCATAACCTTCGGCTACTTCCAGGCCGGTCCCCGTCTCCAGAACACCGGATGGTCCCGTCCCTCTCCCCTGAACCTGTACCTCCAGGATCTGGTGCGGGACTACCAGATACTGAAGATAACGGGAGGGTCCTACGTCCTCAGACTCTGGGTGTACAGGTCGGTAAACCTCTTCTGAGGCAGGCGTGCCGTTCTTAGGCACACTCGTAAACGCCGGAGCCGTTCTTGTAGGGAG
Organism: Caldifarciminota bacterium; assembly: GCA_015490465.1. GTDB lineage: Bacteria > Hydrothermota > Hydrothermia > LBFQ01 > LBFQ01 > JAADCS01. The sequence continues at coordinate 4,116 of WFXS01000003.1, read as the reverse complement.
TGTGGTGGGCAGCCTGGTAGGAGAGGTATTTCCGCAGGATTTGAGGGGGCATTTACACCGCATTCTGGGAGTACTTACCGTCGGCATAGCCGCGAAGATGGTGGTGGATGGGGATATCGTAAAGGGGGGGTTCACCCTCATCGCCGGATACCTGATCGGTTACCTCCTGCGTCTTGACGGCCGACTCAGGAGACTGATCCCATCGGGAGGCGTGATAGCCGCGGTGGTAATATTCTGCACCGGACCCATGACCGTTCTCGGATCCATACAGGACGCCTTCGGACAACCGGACCTCCTTCTCATAAAGTCGCTCCTGGACGGCACCGTATCCGTAATCTTCGGCGCCACATTCGGCATATCAATGGCCCTCTCCGCCGTCTTCCTCCTCCTGATTCAGGGCGGGATAGAGGTCATCACCCTATCCATCGGAGGGAGCAGTCCGGACCCGGCCGTACTATCCGTACTCAACGGCACCGGAGGGTTGATCCTGTTCCTGATAGGCCTCAACCTGCTCGATCTCACGGACTTTCCAACCGCGGATACGCTTCCGGCCCTCTTACTGGTTCCCCTATGGTCCTTCTTTCTCTGATAACCACCCAGAAGTTCTACGAGAACCCCATAAAAGGAGCCTCCTACGGTTTCTATTGGGCTTACTACTTCGCCCCCTACTGGAGCATGACCGAGTACGAACCCCGTACGAAAAGGCTCAGGGAGAGATTGCTCTTAAGGTTGAAGGAGAGGGCCTACTCTTTCGTGTTCCTACCGCCGGATACCCTCATAACCTCCGGAGACAGCGCGTGCCACTTTTACGTGTTCTCAAAGAAGGGAGCCGTGGAGAGGGGGAGGCTTGAGGGATGCAACCGCAAAACGTGGGTGTACAGGGAAACCCACGGGGTCAGGATAATGGTTCCGGGGGAGAGGGACGTCAAGATATTCAAGGTTAAAGATCTAAAGGCGGAGCCGTTCGCCCAGAAGGTGTACGACCGCAGGATAGTGGACTGCTGGGTCTACGATACCTTCCACTGTGTACCCGACACCGGCGTCTTCAGGGGCGCACAGGGCGTGATACCTCTGGACGTACCGAAGAATATGATGCTCATAACCTACGACTGGGGAATAAGGGTAATGAAGGGAAAGGACACGGTAGTAACCGTTGAAACCCCCTCCCGTCCCCTTGAGAGTTCCTACTCCCACGGTCTCCTACACGTGGCCCTGGGATCGCACGGCCTTTTGACCGTAGACGTTAACAGGGGAGCGTACACGTACTACAGGGACATATCCGCCATAAACGTATACTCCTCAACCTACATGTTCGTGGTCCTCGTTGAGGATATGGATGGGTGTATCCACCTGTTCCGTCCGGTGTTCAGACCCCCTTCGGTGGCCTACATCGGGAAGGCGGAGACCACCTTCTGTAGGTAGTTCCAACCGTACGTTCTCGCCCTATGAACTCACGCATCGCGATTAAAATTTTAAAAAATCAGCACGATCATGAAGCTGCTACAAAGGACTTTATAGAGGGCTTTTCAGTGGATTCAGGGGGAACCGGGAACGGATAACGGGCGTACGGCCCGGCACGCCCTGAGATCGGCTCTCCATTACCTACAGGGTAAACTCGCCGTGAACGAGGCCGTGCAGCTCGCGGCGGAGCTTCCGATGTTGATCCGTGGGTTGTACCACGAGAGGTGGAGACCCTCCATCGTACCCATAAAGATCAGGCACAGGGAGGAGTTCCTTGACCTGATAAGGAGAGATTTCCAGAGAAATCCCGACGTGGATACGGAAAAGATCGTCCGGACGGTCGTAGCATCGGGGGAACTTGAGGATATACTGAGCCTGCTTCCGAAGGAAATACGAGAGATATTTGAGGAGAGCGGTGGGACCTCCGCCTGAACCGACCCCGTTCCTGCTAAGGCTTGAGTACCTCCAAAGCCTTTGAGGGGCCCTCCTCCTCGTACTGACTCAGCACGAACAGGACCTCGTCCAACACGGTAAGTACCTTATCGCTCACGCTTCCCGATTTTAACGCTCCGTCCACGAGCCGATACAGGGAGGATACGAGCCTCTGGGTATCCCTCAGGGTACGGAGGTCCACACCGTAGTGGAGCATGGCGAGGATATCGGCCACCCTCTCGTACAGCTCCCCGTAACCCTCCACCTCCCTGCCCTCTTCCAGTCTGGTCAACAGGTCCATCAGGGAGTTCAGAAGTTCGGACATAACCGAGAAGACCCTCTCCCTCTCAGGCTCCGTCTTACCCGGTCCCATCTGATTGGATACGACGTCCGCCATGTACTGCAGTATCGGGACGAACCTCCCGTCCGGTGCAACGGTCATGGCCTCCGCGAGGGATCTGAGCATCTTCTCCATGTACCCCTTGCGGCGCTTGTAGGAGTCGTAAGGTTCCATGAAGTAGGACGTAACCCACGAGTTCACCTCCACCAGTTTCTTTATGAAATCGGCCATAGGCGGATATTGTAGACGGGAAACAGGGATATCCACTCCCCTCAAAAGGGCGAAACGCCCGCTTAGAATAGGGCGATGTTCGGAGCCGGTGCTTTGCTTGAAAGGATCACCGCCACCCTGTGGGGATGGGGATTTCTTTATTATATCGGTGGTGGGGCCTCGTTCCCCGGAGTTTCGGCCCTCAACGACCACCTCGCGACCTACGGCTACCCTGCTGTACCGGAGGCATACGTATCCTACCTGAAGGGCTGGAGGTTCTTCATGAAGGGTTACGCCCTCTCCCACTTCTCTGGAGGCATATGGGGTGGGAGTGCCACGTACGGGGACCGCATAGTTGCCATAGACGGGGACTACTACTACTACTCCCTCGGCAGGCTCGTTACCCTGAGGAGTAAAGTCCTGTACCTGATACCTTCGGTGGGGCTGGGGCGCTCTTCCCTCGTGCTTACGGTCGGGGACAACGTCGTAAAGTTTGACTCCCTCCTGTCCTCCCCCGGCCAGATATCGTACCTTGAGACCTCCTCGTGGATCCTGGCGCCGGAGGTGGAACTCGTATGGAGGAAGGAGAGCTTCCTGTTTATAGGGGGAAGAGTGGGCTACATGCTCGCCTTCCCTAAGGGGAACTGGAGTACGGAAGGTATAGGTGTACGGGAGGGTCCCCCTGCGGCTCTGGATGGCCCGTACTTTAACCTCGTAATAGGTCTGGGGTTCGTGATGCTCTGACAACCCCCAAATTTATCTTCCTTATAATACCGTCTTATGACGAAAGGAGAACTGATAACGCGGCTTAAGAACAGGACGGGTCTAACGAAGCAGCAGCTTTCTCAGATCGTGGACGCGCTTCTGGCGGAGCTCGCCGAGGCCTTCATACGCCAGGAGAGGGTTGAGATCAGGGGGTTCGGTGTATTCATACCGGTTCACCGGAAGCGGAAGAAGAGCGACGAGAAGCTCCCCCGTATCAAGTTCAAACTCTCACAGGTTATCCGGCAGAAGATGATAGAGGAAGAGAAGAAAAGGAGGAAGGCGTAATGCCCTGCGGTCGCAAGAGGAAGCTCAAGAAGATAAAGAAGCACAAGCTGAAGAAGCGTCGTAAGAAGATGCGCCACAAGAAGAAGTGAGGGAAACCTCTCCCCTTCTGGCCGTAGACACGGCCTACAGACGCTTTTCGGTAGCAGTGTGGTATGAGGGAAATACCTTTGAGATAAGGGAGAGGGAGGACTTCCGCCACGTTGAGAGGTTGAACCTGACGGTAAAGAGGGTTCTGGAGAAGGCGGGTGTACGTATAGACGACCTGAAAGGGATCCTCCTGACCGTGGGGCCGGGTTATTTCACGTCCCTGCGGGTGGCCGCCTCCTTCGCAAAGGCCCTTCACCTCGTCCGGAAGGTACCCATGTACGGTTTCAACACCCTTCAGACCATGGCGGTCGGTCTGGAGGACGGAAGGTACGCGGTTACGCTTGACGCTCGCAAGGGACAGGTTTACGCCCGGACCTTCAGGGTTGACGGTGGGATACCCGTGGAGGATAATACCCTTCCTCTCGGTGTATACGACCCCGACACCCTCCCTCCCCCGGGCTACCGGCTCATAGATAACCCGGATGATCGCCTCAGGGCCTCCAACCTGTTTCCCCTTTACTTCGCCGGTCTCGGAC
>WFXS01000002.1 GCA_015490465.1 Caldifarciminota bacterium | reverse complement strand
GTAGAATGCTGTTCCTCCTGGCCCTACCCCCCAGCGACCTTGAGATCCTTTACGCTGCCGTAGATTCGGCATGTAAGGGTAGATGCGTTCTGTCGGCTAATACTCTGTTCAGTGGTGCGAACGTTCCGAAGGCTATGTACGATTATCTCCGTCTCAGGTACACCGATACCACCCTGACGTGTACGACCAGAGTTAACGTTGTGGATGCCCGTGTAGTGTACAGAAAAACCTTCTGGAACGTGAAGCGGACGGCTTCCTTCCGGGCGATCGTTTCCGGATGCGGATTTACAGGTGAAGTTTTCGGCACCTACGATGATCACGTTTCCGCGTCCGATATCAACGCCGTCAGGGTGCCGGGCATATCCCCTTCGGAGATCCCGACCGGTGGACCCATGGAGATCTTAGTTTCCGCGGCGGTCGTCTTCGGTATCCTTTACGCTTTCTACACCATAGAGGGAAGATGAGCCATGATCTTCAAATATACGGCGAAGATAACCCTATCCGTGGAGGGGGACTACGTCCTTGAGATACCCGCCATAAGGGGGTTACGCGTAAAGAGCGTGAGCCTCCCGGAGGCGATACAGAAGGGGGAGGTGGAGCTTCGCCGTTACCTTGAGGAGCAGTTGAGGTACGGAGAGTTCATACCGGAGGATATATCCGAGATACGGATAAGGACGGACGATATAAGCGAAGTCATCATCCTGAAACTCGTCGTCATGATAGACGAGGACGGCTTTATAAAGGCATGAGGTTCCTCTTACTCGGAGACGCGTCCTCCTACCACACCCACAGGTGGGCCGAATCTATAGCCGGGGAGGGACACGACGTCCACATCGTCTCTCTGGAGCCTCCCATAAGGGGAAACGTCGTCCCGTTTCGTCCTCCCCCCGTGGGGAAGTTCAAGTACGTAGCGTCCGTTCCGGGCATAAGGAAACTGGCCAGAGGTCTGGAACCTGACGTGATCTTCGCCCATTTCCTTCCCAACTACGGACTTATCGGGACGTTTTTGGGGGCGAGGGTGAAGGTACTGGCCCTGTGGGGTTCCGACATACTGCACTGGGCGTTCAAGACCCCCCTTCACAGGGTTCTGGCGGGAAGGATACTGATGGGGTACGACCTTATAGTGGTTGACGCGAACTTTGTGGTAGAGGTTCTGAAGAGGAACTTCAACGTACCTCCTGAAAGGGTGAGGGTCATACCCTTCGGCGTACCGAAAGAGGTGAGAGACCTGGGCCTTCGGGATCTACCTGAGGAGCCTCTACACTTCGTCTCCATGAGGAGGCACGAACCTCTGTTCAACCATACGGAGATCCTGAAGTTCCTGAGTATGCTTAAGAACGATTACCCCATAAGGGTAACGTACCTCCAGAGTGGTAGTCTGTCGCGCGAGATAGAGAGGTACGCCAGAGATATGGGGCTTGACGTCCGTTTTACGGGAAGGATAGGTTACTCCGAGTACCTTGAGGTGTTGAGAGCCACCCACTTCTGTATATCCGTACCGGACAGGGATACCTCATCGGTCTCCCTCCTTGAGTGTATGGCCCTGGGTGGGGTTCCGATAGTTTCGGACATTCCGGCCAACCGGGAATGGGTGGATGAAGAGAGGGGGATCCTGACCCCACCGGATGCCGATGAGATGTACGCCCGGTTTAAGGAAAGGTTCAATTTCCGATGGTGGAAACGGGCGAGGGAGGCGAACCGTTCCCTTATCCTCCAGCGTTGCAACTGGGAGGAGAACCTCCGCCGCTTCCTGTCAACCGTTGAGTCCTACCTTTAACCCTCCTTCTGAGCCTGCTGGTACTCTGCTATCACCCTTTCCTGTACGTTGCGGGGTGCCTCCTCGTAGTGGGAGAAACGGTAGGTCAGATCGGTCCTTCCCTTGGTTATGGATCTCAGGGGTACGATGAGGTCGTAGACGTTCTCAAGAGGGACGATGGCTTTAATCTTCTGGTATCCTTTTCTATCCGCCGGCTCAAAGCCCATGACCCGGCCCCGGCGGGAGTTTATCTCCCCCATGACGTCCCCGAGATGCTCCTCCGGGACGAGTATCTCAACCTCGTAGAGCGGCTCAAGGATGTAGGGATCGGCGTTTTCCGCCGCGTTCTTAAAGGCCAGTTTACCCGCCATCTCAAAGGCGAAGTTGGAGGAGTCAACGGGGTGGTGCTTTCCGTCGTACAGCTCAACCTTTACGTTCACCACCGGGTATCCGGCTATGACCCCTTCGGCCATGGCCTTCTTTATCCCGGTCTCAACGGACGGAATGTACTCCTTCGGTATGGCACCGCCAAAGATGGAGTTTACGAACTCGTAATCCCTGTCCCTCGGCAGAGGCTCTATCCTTATGTTGGCTATGGCGTACTGGCCCCGTCCTCCCGTCTGCTTCTTTATCTTACCTTCGGCTTCGGCCTTCTTCCTTATGGTCTCACGGTAGGGTATGCGCGGTTTCGTAAGCTCAACCTCCACACCGAACTTCCCCTTCAGACGGGAGATGATGGCGTTCACGTGGGTGGCCCCCTGAGCCTTCAGGAGGTGCTGATGCAACTCGGCGTTGTACTCGTAGGAGAAGGAACGGTCCTCGTGGCCAAGGCGGTGCATGGCGTCGGAGATCTTCTCCTCGGAGGCCCTTCCCTTCGGGCTTATGGCCACCACGTAGGGCTTGAAGGGTTCCTCAAGGAAGTTAAATTCAAACTCAACGTCCCCGGCCGTCAGCACGTCTCCCACCTTTGCGTCCTTTAACTTGGGCAGAACGACGAAGTCCCCCGCCAGGATCTCGTCCACCTCTTCCCTGTTCTTTCCGAGGGGTACGTATATGTGGGATAGTTTCTCCACCGTACCCGTCCGCCTGTTCTTCAGCTCCATACCCTTCGTTATCTTCCCGAAGACCCTGCCGTAGAACTGCTCACCCATGGAGGGGTCAAATGAGGCCTTGAATATTACGACGGCCGGAACCTCCTCTCCGGTGTATCCGGGAACCACGTTCTTTATGTACTCGTAGAAGTTCTTGATATCCTCGTCGCTCTCCACGAAAAGTACGGGATGTATATCGGGGGATCTGAGGGCGCTGTCCAGAACCTTTCTGATCTCCTCCTCGCTCACATCCCCCTCCTCAAGGAACTTCTCAAGGAGGTTATCGTCCACGGAGATTATATCCTCCTTCAGCTCCTCGCTCATATTGCCCAGAGTGGGAGGGGTGCCGGGGTCGGCAAAGACCTGCGCCTTTCCTCCCGTAAGGTTGCGTACGGATTCAAGGGTCTTCTGCCAGTCGCCGGAGGAGTACTGAGTTATGACGAAAGAGGAAGGTATGTTGAACTTCTTAGCCGTGAGGTAGGCATGCTCAACGCTCGCGTCCACCTCGCTACCCGCCTTGAGAAATATAAAGGCCGTATCGGCCATACGTATACCGAGATCACTCTGGTAGAAGAACTCAATGAAACCGGGAGTATCCAGAAAGTGAACGTGAACGTCCGGCTCCATAACGGAGAAGACCTTAAGTGTCGTGGTTGAACCGCGCTCCTGCTCGTCGGGTTCGTAATCAAGGTACTTCGTATCCGCCCTGGGGATCTTCTTGAGCATGCTCAGAATTTTTGCTACCGTATACGTCTTTCCCGACAACGGTTGGCCAGTGAAGGCTACGGCTTTACTCTTCATAGGGGGTATTCTACTCCCGTAATGCCGATTTTTGGAACGATAGATACGGGAAACGTGTCTTCCTTAGAATGGGGGAGCATGCTGATATTAGTCGCGTTATCCGTGGAGATCAAAGTCAGGGACGCCGTAAGGTGGTACGGCGTTGAATCCTCCCTTAAGGTTGACGGTAAGAAGTACAGGATCACGAACGGTACTCTCCGACTGGATCTGGATGAGGGGACGTACAACGTAGCGGTTGAGGCACCCGGTTATTCCCCTCTCAGGAGCAGGATAACGGTGCGTAAGGGCATGCCCACGAGTTTTGAGTTCCTCCTCATGCCGCGCAATAGGCCTCCGGTCCCTGAGGGAAAGAAGGGCTTTGCCGTATGGTACGGGTGGGTCGTGGATGCCACGACTCTAACGCCCATACCCGGTGTAAAGGTTGAGGTGGTAACGGCTTCGGGTAAGTATACCTCCATAACGGACGAAAGAGGTTATTACACCCTGCAGGTACCCGTTAAGAAGCAGAAGGCAGGAGAAGAGGAGGAGTACGAGAAGGCAAAGATCATCTTCACAAAGGATGGGTACAGAGCCTACGTGAAGGAAGGGGAAAGGCTACTTGAGGGGGTACACCGGTTGAACGTGGACCTTACGCCGGGGAGAGGGGATGTGGTCAAAAAGGACGTTCACGGCCTGTTTGAGGAAAAGGGGAGCGCCGAGAATAAAAAAAAAGCCCCCGATGAAGGAGGAGATTCCGGAGAGGGGCTGCTTGCTACCGTTCTGATACCTCCGACCAGCATAAAGGTGGGGAGAAACTGCAGTTGCAGGAGCTGTTCATCCGTGAGTATAGTTTCCCTTGAGACCTACGTTATGTACGGCCTTGACGACGAGTGGATAGCGAGCTGGCCGGCCCATTCCCTGAGGGCGGGGGCCGTACCTTACAGGAGTTACGGTGCGTGGCACGTGGCTCATCCCATAAACTCCTCGTACGATATATGCGACAACACCTGCTGTCAGGTATGGGATCCTTCCGACAGCTACGTGGCGACGGAGAACGCCGCCATTTACACTTCCGGAATAATGCTTGAAGACGGCGGGAGTGTAGCCCGGTCGGAGTACTCGGCAGAGAACAACAACTGCGGATGCGGGGATGGATACGCCGGAGACGGCTCGGCGTGGCCCTGTATTTACGATCCCGTCTGTTCTGGACACTCGTGCTACGGTCACGGAAGGGGAATGTGCCAGTGGGGTTCCTCCCGGTGGGCGGGCAGGGATTCCACGTGGAAGTGGATAAACGACCACTACTACAACCCCGGAGGCTTTTATCTTTCAAGCCCCCTCGCCATAACCGGAATCTCCGTATTCCCCACCTCCGCCTGTTCCGGGGACACGCTCACCATCACCCTTGATGTCGCCTCCTATACGGAGTATACCCATAACCACATCATGATAGGTGCATCTCTCTACAACGGTGGGTACGTGGATGACCCTCCGAGGGACAGGCTCGTAAGCGTACCGCCCGGCACGACGTCAACCTACAGGTACTTCGTTATCCCCTCCGGCATAACGCCCGGAACCTACGACCTTCTTGTCGCCCTGTGGTTTGACGTGAACGAAAACGGTCTGGTGAACTCCGGGGACTTCATGATGCACAGCAGATGGCTGTACTCCGCCGTTGAGATCTGTCCTACGGTTTCGCTTAAGGAAGTTCCCTACGGAAAGGACCTGATCTTCTCTGATCCGTTTGAAATATACTCACCGTCGGGTAGACTCGTGGCAAAGGGGAGAGGAGGGAAAGTAAGGTTAAAGAAAGGCGTTTATTTCGTGATCCACCGCGGAAAGGTGAGGAAGGTTATAATAAGGTAAACCCCGGTAGCAGGGCGATTCCTCTACCCCCATTACACAATTTATGGGTATAACTCATCCCTGAGATTAAGGAGATCAACGGGTGTAGAGCCGGTCCTCGGTTTGCCTTTCGCTCCTAATTCCGGCCTGAATATCCCTTCGTCTGAATACTCCGGCGATCGTCGTTAAAAGCGACTTCCCAAATCCAAACCTACGGCCATAGAACTTCAAGCCCGAAGGGTGAACCACCGGTTCCACGGGCCACACTGCAAGTGTAAAATCCCCACCCGTGAAGAAACTCCTTGTTGAACTCGGATGCGAGGAGATACCCGCCTTCGTTCAGGAGGGTGCCGCATCTTCCTTGCTTGACTTCCTCGCAAAGAACCTGAAGGATCGGGGGTTTTCCGTGGGTCCGGGCCGTTATTTCGCGACCCCTACCCGGTTGTCCGTCCTGATAGACGTGGAGCCGGTGAGCGAGATCGTTGAAGAAGAGAGGGTGGGGCCTCCGGCGAAGGTGGCCTACGACCCCCACGGCCGTCCCACCATGGCACTCGTTAAGTTCGCCGAAAGCGTTGGGGCGAAGCCCGAAGACGCCTACGTCGTTGAGAAGGGAAAGGGGAAGTATGTGGCCGTAAAGGTAAAGAGGGGCGGTGAGCATCTGAAGGACGTCCTCGGAGGGATCCTAAAGGAGTATGTCCGTACGGTCCCCCTGCCAAAGAGGATGAGATGGGACGACTCCGGCCTCACCTTCATAAGGCCCATAAGGTGGCTCGTCGTACTGCTCGGCGACGAGGTACTTCCCGTAAGCCTCGGCAATCTGAAGGCCGGAAGGGTTACGTACACGGGTAGGCTACCGGTAAGACGGGCGGTAGAGGTGCCACAGGCGGAGGAGTACGAGAGCTTACTTGAGGGGGAGGGGATAGTACCCGACTTCCAGAAGAGATTGGAACGTATCCGTAGGGAAACGGAGAGGTTCTTTAAGGTGGATCCGGAAAGGTACGGGGAGTACGATACGGACGTGGAGAGGCTCCTATACGAGATAACCGGCCTGGTTGAGAAAGGGTACGCCGTCTACGGAACGTACGATGAGTCCTTCTTGAAATCCCTCTATCCGGAGGTTATAATGGCGGCCATGACCGCCCATCAGAGGTACGTTCCCCACCTTGAGGATACGGGTCTGAAGGCCGGTTTCGTGGCCTTCTCAAACAACCCGAAGGGGCTGGATACCCACCGTAAGGGGTACGAGAGCGTCCTCCGGGCGAGGCTTGACGACGCCCTCTTCTACAAAACGGAGGACCTGAAGAGACCCCTTTCGTACTACGTTGAAAACCTGAAGAACGTCACCTGGATAAAGGGACTCGGCACCCTTTACGACAGGATGGAGAGGGTCAGGGAGATAGCCCGAAAGATGCCCGGGCCCGAAAATGTTAACCCCGAAATTCTGGAGTTCGTGGCCACGCACTACCTGTTTGATACGGCCACGTCCATGATACGGGACGGTAAGGAGTTCACGAAGCTGGAAGGGAAGATAGGGTACTACTACGCCCGCGATAAGCTGACGGAGGAGTGGGGTGATCCCGAAAGGGCAAACAGGTACGCCGTTGGCATATACGAGGCGAGACTGCCGAAGGGTAAAAGGTTCCCGAAGACCCTTGAGGGTACGGCCGTCGCCGTAGCCGACGCCCTCAACACGGTGGACGGCCTCCTGAAGATAGACTACCGGTGGACCTCCTCGCGGGACCCTCTCGGCATAAGGGCGAACGTACGGAGATTTCTGGCCCTCCTGCTTTACGGAGGATCGGGCTACGAGTTCGGAAGGTACCCCCTGAGGGAATTCCTTGAACTTACGGAGACCTACGAAAAGAGAGAGAAGGAGTGGCACAGACTGATAGAGGACACACTGCCCAACGCCCTCGCGTGGGTTCAGGACGTGTTCAAATACGAGTATTACCCCGAAAACTCCTCCCTCATCCTCCAGACCTACGACGGCGAAAACGTCTTCCTATCGGCCATAAAGGCTAGAGCGTACGAGAAGGTAATACGGGGGGAGAACCGGGAGAAGTTCGTCACCATAGTTAAGAGGCTTCGTCGTATCGCAAAGAGCGAGGCCAGGAAACTCCTGAAGGAAGACGATCCCTCAAAGGTGCGGGCGTACGAGGAGAGGTTAAAGGAGGTCCTCCGGAACATCAAGGAAGGTCCCCTATCCGTTATCCGATCCGTTGACCCGACCTCCGAAGATGCGCAGAACGTACTGAAGGCCTATGAGACTTATCTGAACGCCCTCCTATCACTTTACGGAGCCCTTGACGAGTTCTTCACGCACGTCCCCGTAATGGTAGAGAACGAAGCGGACAGGTTGAGAAGGTTGACGCTCCTCAGAGAGGCCCTGTCGCTCGTGGACGAGATACTTCCCGGTACTTAAACCATGCTCTTCCTGTACGTCGCCGTAGGCATCTTCGGTGGGTACGTATACTGGAAAATAGTGGAGAGCGCCGGTATATTCAGGGACAGGTCCGACCCCACGAAGGTAAGGGGTGGGGGCCTCGTCCTCCTCCCCGTGATACTGTGGTACCTTCTCAGAGGGCCCGGAAGTGTGTACAATATCCTCGCGTGGATAGTACTGGCCATAGGAGTTATGGGTCTCTTAGACGACTACAGGGGGATTTCGGGTTATATCAAGGCGGCCGTATCTCTGGTGGCGGCCCTGCTGCTGATGTGGAGTCTGGGGTGGGTGGTACCCATAAGGTTCTTCGGATACGACCTTTACCTGCCGTTTTTTAACGAGGTATTCTGGGTCCTCTTCTTCGTCGGCTTCGTGAACGCCTTCAACGTTATAGACGGGAAGGACGGTGTCCTCCTGATGACGGCGATCGTCCTGCTCTCCTACCTCCACGTTCTCACGAGAGAAATTATGTATCTCCATACGGCGGCCGTAGCTGTGGGCCTTCTAACGTGGAACTCCCCTCCTGCCCGTCTCATAATGGGTGATACCGGTTCTTACGTCCTCGGCATCTTCATAACGTCGGCGTTCATTCTCCTGCCCAACATCCCGGTGGAGGTCAAACTGCTCGCCCTGAGCTTTCCCCTCGTGGATACCCTTACCACCATAGTACGCCGGTTAAGACGGGGCCAGAGCATATTTCAGGCGGACAAGGAGCATATACACCACGTTCTATACTCCCGCTTTGGCGACAGGTGGGGACTGTTCCTGATTATGCTCATAAACCTCGTATCCGTGGCCCTTGCCCATCTCTATACGATGTACGGTCAGTGGGTACTGGTGTTGGGGTTTGTGTGGTGGGGGATACTCTCTTTAGTCGCCTTTTCCGGCCCCAAACTTGCGGATACGCTCCATTAGAGCCGCGCTTACACCGAGAAAGTTCTGCTCCATATCATCGCGTGCGGAAGAGTAGAAGGCGAGGCTGAATATGATGGCTCTAACTACGTAGGGAATAACCTTTATTGCCTCCTCTTTTTTGAGTGTGCTAAGGAGTTTTTGCAGTATGACGGAAGCGAGCTCGGAGGCTACGATTATGTAAATCTCAGCACTTATATCCTCCTTTACATTTTCAAAACTCCTCTCGTATCTCTCTTTCCAGAACTTCTCAACCCTATCCGAAATCAGGGAGGTGTAGAAGTTATCTAACAGGTCTCTCAGGTAGGCCTTCTGGTTTTCCGGCATGTTCAGATGAGACAGGGTCTCGTCTATGACTTCCCCCTTTATGGAAAGGAGCGTGTCCACGTACCTGTCTAACTCTTCCGGCCTCTCAAGGCCTCCCACGACGCTCTTTACTTTCTCAAGGGTTTTCTCGTAAGTCATCTTTTCCCTCCTATGGTTTTACAGAATTTCACGGGCCTTGCTTACCGTCTCTCTGGCGAGAAGGCGGACGAGCCCGACGTTGGTTTCCGGTGACGTCAGGATAGTGAGGAAGATGTCGTCGTTAACACGGTACATGAAGAGCTTTCCGGACCGCATATCAACCTCCATGTAGTTCATATCCCCCATATCAACTATATCCGAGGCCTTCCGCGAGACGGAAAAGAGCATGGCGGATAGGGCGGCGAGACGTTCAACTATATCGGGGTTGAAACGGACCTCAAAGGATACCGGTAGGCCGTCCCTCGTTGCGAAGAGAACGACCTCCGCGTCTTCTATTTCTTTCATAAGACGTGAAACGTAAGAGTATAATTTACCCTCAATTCCCACGTCGGCCCTCATGGCGAACGTATTATATGGGTGACCGTGGGAAAGGATATCCGCCCTACACCTGTAGAATAACCGGATGAATCCCGACGAGTTGAAAGATCTCAAGGAGAAAGCTCTTCAGGTACGACGGGACATAATAGAGATGACCTACAGGGCGCAGTCCGGCCATCAGGGAGGAGCCCTTTCGTGGGTTGAGATAGGCCTGCTCCTGTTCTTCAAGGTAATGAACATCCGGCGGGAAGACCCCTTTTACGAGGACAGGGACAGGTTCGTCCTTTCAAAGGGCCACGCCTGCGCCACCCTGTACTCCATATGGTCGCTCCTCGGCTGGATAGACAGGGAAGAGCTGTGGAAGTTCCGGCGCGTGGACGGTATGCTTCAGGGTCATCCTTCAAGGAGAAGGACCCCGCTTGCCGAGACGTCAACCGGCTCCCTCTCTCAGGGTACGTCCGTGGCCGTGGGTATGGCTCTGGGTCTGAAGATGTGGGGAAAGCCTTCGCGGGTGTACGCCCTCATAAGCGACGCCGAACTTCAGGAGGGCCAGACGTGGGAGGCCGTAGAAACCGCCGGTAATAAGGGGCTGGACAACCTGACTTTCATACTTGATTACAACGGCCTCCAGATAGAGGGGGACGTCCACGAGATCAACGACCCCACGCCCATAGAGGAGAAGTTCAGGGCATTTAAGTGGGAAACTTACAGAGTGGAGGACGGTCACGACTTCGTACAGCTCTACGAGGCCTTCACGTGGGCGAAGGGCGTTAAGGGTAAACCCCAACTTATAGTGGCGAGGACGGTCAAGGGTAAGGGGATATCCTTCATGGAGAACCGGTACGAGTGGCACAGCAAGGTGCTGACGGAGGACCTTTACCGGAAGGCTATGAAGGAGCTGGGCGTACACCTTTAGACTTCGTCCCGTGCCTTACGTTAAACTTCTCCGGGTCCACCAGTGGGTTAAGAACCTCCTTGTACTCGTACCGCTCGTATTCGCCGCACCCTCTCCGGAATGGATCCTCCAGAACCTGCCCCACGCCCTTCTGGCATTCCTTTCGTTCTCGTTTTTATCCTCGGCCGTTTACGTATTCAACGATATAAGGGATCTGGAGAGGGACAGGCTACACCCCGTAAAACGCAGGCGCCCTTTACCTTCGGGGGAAGTCTCCGTACCCGTCGCGGTGGTTCTAAGTGTCGTAATGCTCCTTCTTTCCCTTCTTATAGGGTACACCCTCGGATGGATCTTCATCGGCGTACTCGTAGCGTACGCTTTAAACAACCTCCTCTACACCCTGTACCTGAAAAACCTCCAGCTTTTTGACATCTTCTCAATCGCTCTGGGCTTCGTACTCAGGGTTTACGCCGGCGCCGTGGCGATAGACGTACCCGTTTCCACGTACCTGTTTTTGACCATCTTCTTCCTCGCCCTGTTCCTCGCCATAGGGAAGCGGAGGTACGAGATCCTCCTCTTGGGCGATGAGGGCAAGAACCACAGGAAGGTACTCAAACACTATTCCGTTTATTATCTGGATCAGTTAATGAACATATCTGCGACTCTCACCCTCGTGGTGTACACCCTGTACACACTTGAGAGGAACAACCCCCTGATGGTATTTACTGTCCCCATCGTGGTCTTCGGACTCTTCAGGTACTACCACATAACCCATAACCTCAGCCGGGGGGAACCTTCGGACGACCTTTTGAGCGACCCCCTCATCCTGCTCAGTGGCCTTACGTACGCTCTGGTGGTCGTGGCGGTGATGCTCTGAGGTTAAACCGTAGTGTCCCACCCATTTCAGTACGGTATGCCGAGGTACTCCGACAGTATTACGTACGCCGCCATGGCGTCTATGAGGTGTTTGTTCTCCTTACTTATCCGTTTCCCGCTCTCCTTCAGGAGTCTCTCGGCTTCGGCGGAGGTGTAGTGTTCGTCCCAGAATATTACCTCGCATCCGAAAGTTTCTTTAAGCCAGCCGGCGAGGGCTTCAACTTCCGGTGTCAGCTCCTCCCTCGGAGGTCTTCCAATTACGACCGTGGAGAAGGGCCTTTCGGTGTAAATTTCCCTTAAACGTTTCTTTAAATCTTTACGTTTCAAGTCTACGGTCTCAAGGGGGAAGGCGAACCTCCTATCCGGGTCGCTTATCGCCAGTCCCACCCTCCTCCTTCCGTAGTCTATGGCGAGAACCCTCATACCTCGTAGTAAGATGCGGCGAACCGTCCGGTTTCCCAGACCCAGACCTCTTTTACCTGCGGAAACTTCTCCTTGACCTTATCGTATATCCACTTCGCCAGTCTCTCAGTGGTGGAGTTTTCGCCCAGTATCTCGTTCAGGTTCCTATGCTCCGGGAGTATGCTCTTAAGGTAGGCGTTTATCTCAAGGAAATCCACCAGATAACCCTCATCGTTCAAACCACCCTCCAGTACCACCTCTACCCTGTAGTTGTGTCCGTGTAAAGGCTCTGGCCTGCCTTTGTAGTTCTGGAGGAAGTGAGCGGCAGAGAACTCCCTTACCACCTTTACGCGGTACGGCATCCGTTTATTTTATCATCGTTGGGTAAGTTAGGGTGCCAGATATTATCCGGGTCGTCGTAAGATAGACCGATAAACGCTCAGATACTCCCGCGCAACGGAGAGGGGGAGGTACCTCTCGGCCTTCTGCCTTCCCCTCTCCCCCATCCGCCTTGCCATCTCCTCGTCCTTAAGGATACGCTCCAGCTTATCCGCCAGATCCTCGTAATCCTCCACCTCAAAGAAGAAACCGTCCTCCCCTTCGCTGATAACGTCCAACGGCCCTCCCGCCCTGCTCGCTATCACGGGGGTACCGTGCATCATGGCCTCAACTAGGACCAGTCCAAGGCTCTCCGTCCATACCTTCGGATCCGACCTTGATGGAAGGACAAGGACCCAGGCCCTGGCGTACTCCTCGGAAAGCTCCCGGCCGTGCATCCACCCTTTAAACACGGCCTCAACTCCGTACTCTCTAACCATTTTCTCCCACTCGCTCCTCGCTGGACCATCTCCGACGAAGACGAGTTTTACGGCTATTCCCCGCCTTTTAAGGACAGAAGCGGCCTTTATCAGAACGTCCCCACCTTTCCAATACACCAGACGCCCCACAAACAGCACCCTTCCCCTCTCCTTATCAACGCCGCTCACCTCAGGTGTCCATCCCACGGGCAAAGGCACTATACGGTGAGGCCTCTCCAGATTCCCCACGATCTGAAGAAACCTATCGCGGGTAAACGATGAGTTAAACGTAAAAAAATCCCCCCTTTTCAGAAGGGGCATAAAAATCCTCCCCAATTTTCCCAGTTTCTTCATCAGGGAAAGTTCCGTATTGTGGAAGGTGAAGACCCTCCTCCCCCCGAAAGGCAACGCCCAGATGGCGTTGGGGATGGGCCAGTGGACGTGGACGATATCCGGCCTGAAGTCCCTCTCAACCCTTACGGCCTTCAGGAGTCCCCCCAACATGAAGAGGGGTAGTTGGAGGTACCTCCACTTCTGGAGCCTTAGCCTCTCGTATATGGCGACGTCGTAGGTCAGGTTCTCAAGGAAGGCCGGGGAGTAGCGGAAGCGATAGACCGGGATACCTTCGTACTCACCGTCCCCCACCCCCCTATGGGCCGAAGTCAGGACCCGGACATCCACCCCCAGCTCTTTCAGGGCCTTCAGGGTCTGGGTGAGCCAGGGGGTTATGTGGGGCGCCCCCTCGTACGCGAAGGCCGTTGCTACGTGCAGGACCTTGAGAGGACGCCCCGCGTCCTTAAGACTTCCTTCCGAACTTCTCAAGTATGATGTCGTAAAGGGTGGGCTTACCTATCTCCTGAAGCTCGTACCGGACCCTGACCCACGGCTTGTTGAGGTTGAGGATGCGGCCGAGGTTTATGGGCGTGGCCACTACGACCAGATCTGCGGGGGTGTCGTTTATGGTCTTCTCAAGGTCCTTAAGCTGCTGCTCGGAGTAGCCAACGGCGGGCAGGACGTACCTGGCCTGGGGCCATTTCTGTAGGGCCTCCTTGACCGTTCCGACGGCGTACTCGGCGACCGGCACGATCTCCTTGGCCCCGTACTTGCGGGCGGCTATGTACCCCGCACCGTAGGACATCTCGCCGTGGGTGAGGGTGGGACCGTCCTCCACCACTATCACCCTCTTGCCCTTTATCTTCTCACCGTCCTCTACGAATATTGGCGAGGCGGCCTCTATGACGGTGGCCTTGGGGTTTATCCTGAAGACGTTGTTGCGCACCGTTTCAATCCCCTCAAGGGAGGCCGTATCCACCTTGTTTATGATGACGACGTCAGCCATCCTTAAGTTGGCCTCACCGGGGTGATACTTCACCTCGTGGCCGGGCCTGTGGGGGTCCGCAACGACGATATGGAGGTCGGGCTTGAAGAAGGGGAGGTCGTTGTTCCCACCGTCCCAGAGGACAACATCGGCCACCTTCTCCGCCTCCCTGAGGATCTTCTCGTAGTCCACACCGGCGAAAACGATATTGCCCCTGTCAAGGTGAGGCTCGTACTCCTCCCTCTCCTCTATGGTGCAGTTGTACCTGTCCAGATCTTCATAGGTCTCAAACTTCTGGACTATCTGCTTCGTCAGGTCCCCGTAGGGCATGGGGTGGCGCACAACGGCCACCTTGTAGCCGAGGTCCTTGAGGATGTCCGAGACCCGGCGGGTGGTCTGGCTCTTACCGGACCCCGTCCTCACCGCTCCAATAGAAATTACGGGCCTGGAGGACTTGAGCATGGTGTTCTTCGCCCCCATAAGCCAGTAGTCGGCACCGGCGGCTACGGCGCGGGAGGCCCTGTGCATGACGTACTCGTGCGAGACGTCGCTGTACGCGAAGACGACGATATCCACGTCGTACTCCCTGATGAGCTTCTCAAGGTCCTCCTCCGGGTAGATGGGGATACCCTCGGGATAAAGCTGGCCCGCCAGCTCCGGCGGGTACCTCCTCCCCTCAATGTCGGGTATCTGCGTGGCCGTGAAGGCCACCACCTCGTAGTCGGGGTTGTTGCGGAAGAAGAGGTTGAAGTTGTGGAAGTCCCTTCCAGCTGCACCCATTATTATCACACGTCTACGCATAGGACGGCATTCTACGGGGGAAAGGGCTACCCATCCCACTTACAATCTCCGCATGATCCTCTCTTTCAGCGGCGGAAAGGACAGCTCTCTGGCCCTGTACTACGCTCTGCGGGAAGGCCACCGCATAACCTATCTCCTGACCACCGTAACGGAAGGGTACGACCGCATCTCCATCCATGGCGTAAGACGTGAGCTGTTGAGGAGGCAGGCCAGATCAATAGGCGTACCTCTCTACGAGGTGATTATACCGCCGAAGTGTACGAACGAGGAGTACGAGAAACGTATGAGGGAGGCGATGGAAGATCTGGCCAAAAAGGATCCGGATATGACCGTTATCTTCGGAGATATATTCCTTGAGGACGTGCGGAGGTACAGGGAGGAGAGGTTAATGAGGGGTGGATGGAAGGGCCTTTTCCCCCTGTGGGGAAGGGATACGGGGGAGTTGGCGAGGGAGTTCCTGAAACTGGGATTTAAGGCCGTAGTCGTGAGCGTGGACGGTGAAGTATTGCCGGGAGATTTTGTGGGAAGGGAGTACAACGAAGATTTTTTAAAGGACCTGCCGGAGGGAGTTGATCCCTGTGGGGAGAGGGGGGAGTTTCACACTTTCGTCTATGACGGGCCGATATTTTCCGCCCCGGTAAATTTTGAGGTTGGCGAAAAGGTCCTGAGGGATAGCAGGTTCTATTACGTTGATCTCGTACCCTGACATCTGCCACGGATAATATACCAGTAGGTTGAAAACCCGCAGAGTACAGGTGCCGTAACTGCAACATGGCAACACATTATAAAGTTCGTCCACGAAAGAGCAAAAGATTTTTTACCGACTACTGCGCTGTTACTAAACTCAATCTGAATTTCAAAATAGCACCAGCTTTCTCGGAAAAATTGGAGATTCAAAAGGTAGACTTCAAACCACCTTCCCCGCCTGTGCCGGGACTCATGGTTATCACCTTGCCGCTGGGAAGTACCACAAAGACGTCCAGCCCCTTCTTCTTCCCCCACTCTTCTATAGTTTGCAAATACTCTTCCACATCGTTTGCATCCTTCTTCACGTAGAAAACGAAGGAGGGGATTATCTTACCAAAGTTAGCCCCTTCTATCTCGGAGGCCTTATTTAGAGCGTAGCTCATCTGTTTTATGGCCTCACTTAGGTTTTGATCCCCAAGGGTGTGCTTCCCTTCTATAAACAAACTTACCCGCTCCCCATCCTTCTCATAGACAAGTACCTCATCTATACCACGGTCGCCGCCCTCATCCACCACCTCCTTTATCGCCTCAATCGTATTCTCCTCTTCCGGGAAGATGCGCACCATCTTATACCCCTCGCTCTCCATCTTCATAGACAGGATCATATGTCCCCATCTTACGGTCCGATCTCCATAGAGCTTGTTCCTTAATTTGCTCACGATCTTCTCAGGAAGATCCTTTATGTCTTTCCTCATCCCCCTTATATCCTCACGAACTCCCTTTAGATCCTCGCAAATTCCCTCAACCCCCTCTTTAACAGCCTCCCTCATAGCCTCCACGAGAACATCTTTCAGAGACAGCATTCCCTCCTTCACACCTTCACGGGCAGACTCTTTTACCTCCTTCTTTATCTCGTCTTTTATCAGCGGCCAGATAAACATATTTCCTCCTATTCTAAAGCCGTTAAAACCTTACTTTACATGCGCTCCGATACGGCGGGGGGTGGTGGATTGAACGGTTTAAATTCCACAAGGTAGATTTGAGACGCCCATCCCCAGCGACCTATGGAGCGTGATAAAGATGTTCAAATTCCACAAGGTAGATTTCAGACATGGTGGGGATCTGTCACAGACATGGTCCTTACCCCTGGTTCAAATTCCACAAGGTAGATTTCAGACACTCCATCAGCAGCCATAACTGCACCTATCACTGTAGGTTCAAATTCCACAAGGTAGATTTCAGACAATCCGGTCCAGTTGCAATAGACGTAGACGAGCTTATGTTCAAATTCCACAAGGTAGATTTCAGACGTCCACAACACCGTCTACGTATCCTCATGGTGGTCCCGTTCAAATTCCACAAGGTAGATTTCAGACAGGGAGGAGGACGTTCTCGGTGTGGGGACTATCACAGGTTCAAATTCCACAAGGTAGATTTCAGACATTTCTTACCTCCCTTCTTCGGCTTCTCCTTCTGCGTGTTCAAATTCCACAAGGTAGATTTCAGACACTAAGTCAGGGTAGAATACTTTACGCAGACTTATACGTTCAAATTCCACAAGGTAGATTTCAGACCGTGGCAAATATGGGTTTCCCTGCTATCGTTGCCATAGTTCAAATTCCACAAGGTAGATTTCAGACTACTTTCGGGAAGACGGCACTCTCGTAATCCGAACTCGTTCAAATTCCACAAGGTAGATTTCAGACGTAGTAGAGATCCTTTTCAGATTTCAGCTCCTTTACATGTTCAAATTCCACAAGGTAGATTTCAGACGCTACTACCTCCAGAACCAGGGGTACGTATACGAGAAGTTCAAATTCCACAAGGTAGATTTCAGACCCGATCCGTCAGATGAATAATTTTCAAACTTACACTCCCTCATTTTCCCCGATTTTTGCTGAACCTCCAGTCTTGCATCTTCAAAAATTTATAAATTTACAGACCCGTCCCGCGAGTTAATACACCAAAACTCCGCCGCCTCGTGCCTCACAGCCCCCAGCCGAGACTGGGGCCAGTCCCCCCCATAGGCCGCCCTCAGGCGACCACCCGCTGTAGGCACGCACTTCCCGGCGGCTCCCTGCCCCTCCCCTGCCTCCTCTGTCTCTCTCCCGGGGACGGGCTTAACGACCTCCCTTCGCTACGCTACTTACT
>WFXS01000001.1 GCA_015490465.1 Caldifarciminota bacterium | reverse complement strand
TCTACAACTCCCTTGATGAACTTGAGGAGGACTTGATACGCATCCTTCAGCGCTTCTACAACGATAAAGATTTCGTTCGCTCCTTAACAGGTTATAACTGGATCGTTGAGGCACTATCTCATGATGGCGCTAATTAGTGGAAAGGGTATTACACCCTGAAAATAGGGGCATGATAACGAAAAAAAAATCCTCACCGCCCTTATGGTGACGGAAGAGGGAAGTATAAAGGCGATAGCAGAGTATCTTTGGCATGTGAAACAGATGACAGGGGTACGTTTATCTCCCCACCACCTTTAGAGCCGCCCTTCAACCTTAACGGAATCCCCTCTTCTCCACTACCTTTTTCCCCATTCGCTTTTAGACGGTACCTTCAAACCCTCGGATCACAGCTCCGTTCAACCCTA
This sequence comes from Caldifarciminota bacterium, assembly GCA_015490465.1. Taxonomy (GTDB): domain Bacteria; phylum Hydrothermota; class Hydrothermia; order LBFQ01; family LBFQ01; genus JAADCS01. Next base: position 13,681 of record WFXS01000001.1, on the reverse strand, counting down.
TGCGAGGCGTCGTTCCCTCTAAGCCTGCAGGTTCTCGGCTATCACCTCTGCTATATCCTTGACCACCGTCGGCTCCTTACCGCTGGCCTTTACCCCGTCGGTTATCATCGTCATACAGAAGGGACAGGCGACGGCTATCTCCTCGGCTCCGGTGCGCAGGAGCTCTTCCGTTCTTTCACGGTTAATGGCCTTACCGATCTTCTCCTCTAACCACATGCGACCACCTCCGGCCCCGCAGCAGAAGGAATTCTGTTTCGTCCTCTCCGGTTCCACCATCTTAGCCACGAAGTTGAGCGTAAGACGGGGGGCATCGTACTGTTTGTTGTGCCTTCCGAGGTAACAGGGGTCGTGGAAGGTGAGAGTCTTTTCGCTCTTCTTCACCTTGAGTTTCCCTTCGGAAAGGAGTTTAGCGAGGAACTCGCTGTGATGGTACACCTGTACGTTGGGGTCAAGGCCGAAGTCGGGGTACTCGTTCTTTATGGTGTGGTAGCAGTGGGGACAGGAAGATACTATTACTTTAGGTCTGTAGTTGTTCAGGGTCTCAACGTTCTGGGTGGCCAGCATCTCAAAGAGGAGCTCGTTACCACCCCTGCGGGCGGAGTCCCCGGTACAGGATTCCTCGTTTCCGAGGACGGCCACCTTCAGGCCGGCCTTCTGCATCAGCTCTATTACGGTGCGGGCGGTCTTGCTGTACCTCTCGTCGTAGGCTGCGGCGCACCCCGCCCAGTAGAGTACGTCAAACTCCTTACCCTCGCGGGCCTTTATTACGTCCATACCCTCAAGCCACTTCTCGCGGTCGGCCGCCGGCATGTTCCACGGGTTACCCTGGTTCTCCATGCCCCTGTAGGCCTGCCCCAATCCGCCGTCCTCCCCTTCCATCAGGACCTTGCCCCGCCTTATCTCAAGGATAGTGTAAAGTTGTTCGTTCCCAACCGGACACACCTCAACGCATGCCCCACACGTCGTACACGCCCACAGTGCCTCGTCGCTTATGGCGAAGTCCGTTAAAGGTCTCACACTTTCCCCGGCCACGAAGGAGGCGAGGTTGTAGTTCAGTTCGTACCTCATGTTTATGATCAGAGCTGAGGGAGAGAGAGGCTTCCCGGTGTTGTAGGCGGGACAGACGTCCTGACACCTGTTGCACATTATGCAGGCGTAGGCGTCCATTATCTGCGCCCATGGAAGGTCCTGAATCTCAAGGGCGCCGAACCTCATGTCCTCCTCGTCCTCCATCTGCTCCATCTTCTCCATGAGGTTCATGGCTGGCAGGTATCCGTAGGGCTTATCGCGGCGTATGGACCACTTCACGGGGGCGAAGAAGAGGTGTACGTGCTTGGAGAATGGGAAGTAAGGGAAGAAGGCCATTATGGCGCCTATGCCGATCCACCAGAAGATATGCTCTAAGACGACGTTTCCACCGAAGAGAGGGACGAAGATAGAGGCGAAGGGCATGGCAGAGGATGGCTCCTCCATACCGGCGGCCACGTGTAGAACTCTGGCAAACACGTGCGTGAAGATAAAGACCAGTACTATCGCCGAATCCCTCGCTATACCGGGGAGAGCCTTCTCGTGAATCAGGACGTTCTCCCTGAAGGTCAGGCGTTTATCTTTGACGACGTATCGGCGGACGCCGAAGTAGATTACACCCACGATAGCCAGAAGGCTGAGGATGTCGGTGACGAAATCAAAGGCCACCTGTACGGGGGTGTTGCCAAAGAGACGGAAGTGGGGGACGAAGGCGGCTACGACGTCCTGAACGTTAACCAGGGCGTAAACTATGAAGGCCGTCATAACGAAGGAGTGAAAGATGGACGTAATAAGACGTGCCTTGAATATGGGTTTCTGAAGGAAGAAAGCCTGAATACCCCACCATACGTTCAACTTCCTGCCCTCCTCTCTTCCCCGCCTGATGGCGGCAATTGCGAGGGCGAAGTTCTTATAGGTGAAGTATCCGGATACCGCAAGGAGAAGCAGGAACAGGATTCTCTCACCGAGTGTAAGCATAGAAAGGATTATACCGTGGGGGGAGAGGGAAGTAATTCACGGGTACAGGAACCCGCCCGGAGGCTCTTTACTCCGCCGCCGCCTTCCTCAAACGGTTCATTATCGCCCTTCCCAGACCTTCCTCGGGGACGGGCATTACGGCTATCACGTCGTACCCCAATCTGTCGGCTTCGTACAGGGTGGAGAATAGGTTTGCGGCCACCTCCTTCGGGTCGCCGGTCCCGGATAAGGACCTGACATCCCCCTCTATCCCATGGACGGGCCGGGGGAGTACGAGCAGAACCCTCCCGTACCGGGCCCTGAGCCTGTAGTAATCACCCCAGTCCCGCAGTATCACCACCCTCGTCCGTGGGGAGTAGTGTTTCTTCAGGGTACCCGGAGCGGGTACGCCTTTTCCTCTGTAGGGTTTAACCTTCCGCCCCAGAACCCTCTCTATCTCCTCAACGGGGAGGCCACCCGGCCGTAGCAGGTAAACCTCCCCCCCGGAGAACATTATTATCGTGGACTCCACGCCTATGGGCGTTTTTCCAGCGTCAAGGATCATGTCAACCCTGTCGCCGAGGGTCTCGGCCACCTGCCGGGCCGTGGTGGGACTCACGTACCCGAAGGGGTTGGCACTCGGTGCGGCTACGGGCGTACCCGCGTACCTTATCAGTTTCAGGGCCACGGGATGGGCGGGCATCCGGATGGCCACGGTGGGCAGCCCTGCCGTCGTTATGGGAGGTACTATCTCCCTCTTCGGGAGGACGAGGGTCAGGGGTCCGGGCCAGAACCTCTCCATGAGGGTGCGGGCCCCCTCCGGTACATCCTTAACCAGCCTTCCCACGTCTTCCAGATCGGCCACGTGTACGATTAAAGGGTCAAACCTCGGCCTCCCCTTTATCTCAAATATCCGGGCCACGGCCTTCGGGTTGAGGGCGTCGGCTCCGAGACCGTAAACCGTCTCCGTGGGGAAGGCCACCACCCCTCCCCCCTTCACTATCGCAGCCGCACGCCTTATGTTCTCCTCTGTGGCCGGGAGCAGGTTCCTCATTTGAATCTGGCGTACTCCTCACCCGTTCCCATGCGGTGGTTGATCCACCTGGCCAGAACGAACAGGAGGTCCGAAAGCCGGTTCAGGTATATCTGGACCTGTGGATTTATATCTTCCCCTTCCATGGCCGATATTACCGTCCTCTCTGCCCTCCGGCACACGGTCCGGGCTACGTGTAGCAGGGCGGATACCCTGTGGCCTGCCGGGAGGATAAACTCCTTTAGGGGGGGCAGTTCCCCGTTGTACCGGTCTATTAGGCCTTCAAGCCACATTACCTTCTCCCCGTCCATCCTCCTGACCTTGAAGGGGGCATCCGGAGGGGTGGCGAGGTCCCCACCGATAAGGAAGAGGTCGTTCTGAATATCCCGGAGGATACCGTCAAGCTCTTTCAGTTCTTCCGGGAGTTCGGACCGTATAAGGCCTATAAAGGAGTTGAGTTCGTCCACATCACCGTAGGCCACTACCCGCGGATGGGTCTTGGGGACCACTTCACCGTTCGCCAGATAGGTCTTACCCCCGTCTCCGAACTTCGTATAGACCTTCGTTATCCTCACGGAAGGATTCTAAGGACGCACCTTACGATAGAGTACGAACCTTTCTCCCGTATGGATAGGCGTATAACCTTCCGGGATCTCCTCACACTTGCGCTTATTAACCAGGAGATAACCGTATCCGTCTTTTAGAGACATGCTTAACTTAAAGGCTCTCTCCATGCCGGCGAACATGCTCCAGTTGCCGTAAAGCCCTTTGGGACAGACCGAAAGGTACTCGTGTCTCTTCAGGTTCAACCTCAGGGGGTTCTCAACGAAGTCCCTGTAGAAGGGCCTGTACCCTCCCATGCCGGTACCGGCGAATTTAAGAGAAACGAACGCGGATAGGGTGAGGAGAATTACGGATAGAGGGAAAGATAACCTATTTACGATCCCACGGCTCTCAAGCATCTTCAGAGGGGATCGGAAAAGGGATACGAGGAAAAGGGAGTAGAAGAACAGGGAAGGGTAGAGGTAAAACCGGGCCTGCTTCAGACTGAGGGCTATGGGAAGGCTGCCGGATAGGGCAATCAGGAGAAGGAGGAGCGTCCTCCTGTCCCAATTTAAGGCGTTCTTATTACCTCGTACGACGTAGAAAAGGAGGAGGGGAAGTAGAAAGACGAGGGGGAAGAGCATCTCCGTAAGGAGGGCGTAAACTATGTAAAAACGGGTGGGTGCGGGATTTTCCCGGCCCGATATGCTGCCGACTATCTGCCTCTGAAAGTATTGGGAGAAGAAGTGCCTGACATCCGGCAGGCTTAAAAGCAGGAGGAACGAAACGGCGAATATCAGGAGTCCTATAATAAACACCTTAAGCCTTCTACCTCTGCGCACATCAACGGGAAGGAGCAGGGGGGCTATCAGGGGAAACGTACCCACAGGTCCCTTGACGAGGAAGGCGGTTAGGACGGACAGTCCTGCCGGTATACCGTACAGGGATCCCTTTCGCAGAGCGAGGACGTACATGATGACGGAGAGGAGTACGAATACGCTCATGGTGTTCTCAAGGTGGTTGTTTCTCACGACCCACCGGTAAGAATGAAATGTGGAGAGCAGGAGCAGGGGCGCCCAGAAACCGGGATCCCCTATCCGTCGCAGGAGGCCGTAGAGTATGTAAAGGAGGGCGAGGTTCACGGCTCCAATAAACAGAGTATAGGCCTTGTCCAGCCATAGGGCTTCACCGAAGATACGGTACACCACGGACTGGATCCAGAAACCTACGGGGGGATGACCGTAGAACTCCCTTCCGAGGGTGAGGCTGTAGGCCGGCTTCCAGAGGGTGCCGAATCCTATGGCGAGGTTCCGGGAGACGGCCGAGTAGGTTACACCGTCAAAGAACATACCGTACGAGAGCAGGTAGGGAGAGAGGAACAGGATCAGAAGGGAGACGGATAAAAGTAGAAGTCCACGCCTATTTACTCTCTCTTCCATCTTATCACCCCACCGTGGAAGAGGAGAAGCCAGACGATAGGGGCCAGATTTCTGGTAAAGAGGGGGAAGGGCTGCAGCAATCCAAAGAGGAAGGTCATAAACAGAACAGTCAGGGCGAGGGGATTGCCGACGAGTCTCGCGGTGATGAATGCAAACAACAGGATAAAGGTTACGAACCCCAGCACTCCGGTTTCACTTAGAACCTGTATAAACACGTTGTGGGCATCAACGTTCCTCACCCATTTGGTGCAGAGTCTGTCCGGTAGTTTTTCTGTCTCACAGGAAACCTTCCATTCCTCCTCGTACCTTCCGAGGCCTATACCGGTCAGGGGACGGTGTTTCCACATCTTCAGGGAAGCCTCCCATATAAGGACCCTTACTATCTCGTAGTTCTTGCCCCTGAGAACGTCAATAGGTGGTTTGTAATCCCTCTGCTTTTCGGCCTTAGATACTGATACCACGTCTTTGATGTAGTTCCTGACGGCAACGAAACCTCTGAGTGCGTAGGGGGAGGTGAACAGGAGTACGATGGGGAGAATACCCAGCGAAAGGTTGAGTACCCTCCTGTTTTTTTCTAAGTACCCCTTGAAGAGGAAGGAGGCGAATAGGGCACCGAGGGCTGACCTTGAGAAGGTAAAGGAAGTAACCACGGAGGAGAGTACGGCCAGCCACGTACGGCCGTAATGGGCCAGAACGACGGTGAAGAGGGCGAAGAGGAAACCGGTGGGGTTGGCGTGGATGTTGAAGGGGTTGAACCTTACCCATCCGAACAGGTAGAAGTAGGGAACGAGGATAACGGCGGCGAATATTACGACGGCTTTGGCACTCAGTACGTACACCCTCGGCACATCGGGACGGTAGGTAAGTATCAGCGGTATAACCCACACGTACCCCGCGAGCTGTATCAGCTCCTTCAGGGGGGTTAGAGGGTTGGGAGAGAGTAGGGCCGATATAAGGACGGAAAACAGGAACAGGCCGGATAGGGTGTAATACGTGCGGTTACCTTTTACCATCTCCGTAAACTCACGCCGTTTAAAGACGACGGCGGAAAGACCAAGGAGCAGGAATATTGCATCCACAGGAGAGACGTGTAACGAGATACTTCCCAGAGGTACGGACAATCCCAGTACGTTCAGGACCACCGATAGGATCCCTATCAGTAGAGCGGTTTCAGAAGGGCGAAGTCTGTCCATACGTAGTACCTCCATAAGGGTTTAACTTCCAGCTTAAGGAACGGCTCCTCCGGAACCGTACGCTCAACCACACCGACCGTTACACCCGGATGGTCGTACGCCACGAGGGTATCTCCCGCCTTCACGTTTGCGACCTCCGGAACGAACCTGACTACGGGTATCCTACCTCCCTTCAACGTACCCCACACCCCCGACCTCAGGTCTATTACCCGGATGTAAAAATCGCCGGAGTGGAGGGTCAGAACCTCCGCGGTATTGCCGATGGTGATGGTTATCCTGCCTATCAGTCCCACGGCCCACAGTATGTCCCCGGAGGATGGGAGGGTGTCGCACCTGACGGTCAACCTCTCCGGGTAGGCCGGTGGGTACATATCAAGGAGTTTACACCTGCCCTTAAAACTCACGGGCAGATAAGATACGGTGTCAAGGGGGTTTACCATCCTGACCTCCCCCTTCGCCTTTAAGAGTTCATCCCTCTGGATACGGAGTTCCGTGAGGGTGTACACGGCGTCCCTTACGGCAAAGAACGGGGAGAACAGGTTCGGCAAACCCATCCAGAACAGGATCTCCTTGATGGACGGGAGTAGCAACAATACCGAAACGAAAAGGGCTGTACCCTCCCATCTATCCAGGTCCAGTTTCAACCACCGAGGACGCATTATTTTTTATCTACTTGCCGCAACCAGAAGTTTCTTATACTCCGGGTTTTTCTCTATGTTCTCAAGGACTATACCCGCCCCCCTCGCAACGCTCTCGTACGGGTTTTCCGCCCGTATGAACTTCACCCCAGTCTCCTCCTCCAGTCGCTTATCCAGTCCCCTTATCGTGGAACCTCCACCGGTCAGGTATATTCCCTCCTCAAGTACGTCCCGTACGACGGAAGGCTCAGCCATGTCCAGAACCTTCCTCACGGCCTGTGCGAGGGAGTCTATCACACCCTTGAGGGCCTCCTTAACGTCGGACGACTTTATCACTATCTCCGTGGGTTTGCGTGAGAACACCTCCCATCCCCGTATGACCAGTTCGTCGTTCTGGTCGCCGTACACGTCCCCTATCTTTATCTTTATCTCCTCGGCTATATTTTCGTCTATGGCTATGTTGTACACCCGGCGTATGTAGTCGGCTATGGCCTCGTTCATCTCGTCCCCCGCCACCCTTATGGGCTGCTTGGCCACTACACCGGCGAGGGAGATTATGGCGATCTCGGACGTACCTCCTCCGATGTCCACTATCATGTGGCCCTGAGGCTCAAAGACGTTCAGACCTATTCCGACGGCGGAGGCAACAGGCTCCTCTATCAGGTAGACCTGATTCGCTCCCACGCTCTTAGCGGCGTCTATCGTGGCCTTCCTCTCAACGTCGTTGGCGCCGGAGGGGACGGCCATCAGCATGGTCGGGTTGGCGATGAAGTTCTTTATTACCTTCTTCCGGAACTCCGCGAGCATCATCTGGACGTACTCAAGGTTGTGTATGACGCCGTCCTTTATGGGCCTTTTGGCTATGAGGCCGGAGTGGGTCTTCCCGAGCATCTTCTTGGCCTCGTCCCCCACGGCTATGACGTCTTTGGTGTTCGCATCTATGGCTATTACAGAGGCCTCCCGCAGGACTATCCCCTCCCCTTTGAGGTATATCAGGGTGGTGGAGGTTCCCAGATCAACTGCTATCTCCGGTTTAAAGAAGTTCAGAAGGTTGCGGAAGAAGTTCTTCAACCCTCTATCTCCTCAACCTCTACGTAGCGCCTTACCTTTTCCACCTGGCCGCGTATAGCGGGTACGTCCTTATGGATCACCGTCTGGCCGATCTTCCGCAGCCCCAGAGATCTGATTATGCGTTTCGTCTTCTTGCTCTTATCTATGAGGCTACGCTTCAGCGTTATCTTTAGCTTCCTCATTCTTTACCTCCTCCTTTGCCCCGTTGCCCTCGGCGGGTTTGACCTTCTTCTTCTTGCCCCGCGCCGAGAGAACTTCGTCGGGACTGCGCATCATGGACAGGGCCTTTATGGTGGCGTAGAGGGCGTTTATGGGGTTGGTGGAGCCGATGAGTTTGGTAAGGACGTTGCGATAACCCGCCGCCTCAAGTATGGCACGCACGGGACGGGAGGCTATGATACCCGTACCCGGAGAAGCGGGCTTTATGAGGAGTTTCGTGGCCTTGAACTTCACCTGTATATCGTGGGGTACGGTACCTCTCCACACTATGGCCCGTATCATGTTCTTCTTGGCCCGCCTTATAGCCTTCTGTATGGCGTCCGGTGTCTCCTGGGCCTTTCCGTGGCCGACGCCTACGCGTCCGTTGCCGTTCCCCACGACCACCCACGCGTCTATATGGAACTTGCGCCCGCCGGACGTCATCTTGGACGTCCTCCTGATGATCACCGTGGTTTCAACGAGTTGCTCTTCCATCCTTCACCTCCTTTAAAAGATGAGACCGCCCTCTCGTGCGCCCTCGGCCAGAGCCTTAACGCGGCCGTGGTACTTGTATCCTGCCCTATCAAAGACCACCTGCGTTATGCCCTTCTCTTTGGCCCTCTGGGCGATGAGTTTCCCGACCTCTTTCGCCTGCTCGGTCTTCTTCATGCCCTTGATCTTCTCCCTTATCTCCGGGGAGAGCGTGGATGCTCCCGTTATGACTATGGATGAACTGAAGGGAGGGTCTAAGACGATCTGGGCGTATATGTGCTTGTTGGATCTGTAAACGACGAGACGGGGCCTCTCGGGGGTACCCTCCACCTTCTTACGTACCCTCAGGTGCCTCCTCTTGCGCCTCTTAGCACGGTACTCGGTCTTTTTCCTCTCAGAAACGTACCTCATTTTATCCCCCCTTTATACCTTGGTCTTCTTTGTAGGCTTGAGAACCAGAACCTCGTCAGCGTAACGGATGCCTTTGCCGGTGTACACGTTCGGCTCCTTTATGGACCTTATCTGGGCGGCCACGAGCCCTACCAGCTCCTTGCTGGTACCCGTCACTATCACCGTGTCCACGCCCTGAACCTCAGCCTTAACGTACTTCCTGTACTCCTCCGGCACGGTGTAGTAAACGGGGTGGGAGTATCCGACGGTAAAGACGAACCTGTCTCCCTCCTTCCTCACACGGTAACCCGTTCCGACCACCTTCAGCTCTTTCCGGTAACCCTCCGTTACGCCCTTTATGGCGTTGAAGAGGTGACGGTACACGGTGCCGGGGAGAGCCTTAGCCAGTTTACGGTCGGGCTTGGGAACGGTTTTTGGATCAACGGGTCTGACCCAGATCTCGTTCTCCTTTACCTCCACCTCAACCATAGGAGGGACGAACACCTCCATTTCCCCTTTGGGACCCTTGAAGTGGAATACCTTACCCCTCACCACCTCCCCTTTGAACTTCCCCTCACCCTCTTTCACTTCCAGCTTTACCCCCGAAGGGATCACTATGGGTTTCTTGATAAGTCTTGACATGGCGGACCTCCCTTAGTACACCTTGGCTATGAGCTCCCCACCGACCCTTAGACGCCTGGCCTCGCGGTCGGAAAGTACACCCTTGGACGTGGAAAGGATCGCAATTCCAAGGCCGTTATACACCTTGGGTATCTCCTCAACTCCGACATACACCCGACGGCCGGGCTTGGACACCTTCTCAACGTGTCTCAGAACGGGCTGTCCCTTGTAGTACCGTATGAACACCCGTATCTTCCGCTTGACGCCCTCACCCTCAACCCTGTACCCGTCTATGTAGCCTTCACGCTTGAGGACGTCTAAGATGGCCATCTTGAACCTAGAGGCCGGCTCTATTACGGCCTCCTTCTTCCCGGCCGTTATGGCGTTGCGTATGCGGGTGAGCATGTCGGCGATAGGATCCGTAAGCATACCGTTTACCTCCTGTATTCGGTTTACCAGGAAGCCTTAACCACACCGGGTAGTTTCCCGAACAGTGCCATCTCGCGGAAACAGATCCGGCAAATGCCGAACTGCCTTATGTAGCCGTGATCTCTACCGCAAATCTTACACCTGTTGCGGTACCTCACCCTGTACTTGGGCTTCCTCTTCATCTTCTCCATCTGCGCCTTCGTCGCCATAAGCGGCTATTATACTGCCGATTGATATGGGATATGTACCCTTTAGCGCTCCAGAAAACAGTAGGGGTCCTCACCCAGATAGTCACCAGTCAGGGCCAGCGCCCTTCCCCGACACCCACCGCATATTTCGTTGAACTTACACGTCCCGCACTTCCCCTTGAGGGTCTCTTTTCTGTTCCTCAGGTTCTTAAAGACCTCCGCTTCCCTCCATATCTTCGTAAACGGCTCCTCCCTGACGTTACCTGCCCGCACCTCAACGAACGGACAGGGCCATACGTCCCCGTTGGCCTTGATGTAGACCAGCCCCCTTCCGGCCGTACATCCGTGAAAAAAGGCTTTTCCGATCCCCCTGAGTAGACCGTTGTCCCCGTTACTCTTTATCATGTAGGACCAGTACTGGGGCATGGCGACAGGCTTTACGATCGTCCGGCTGTCCCTCTGTTTCCTCGTGATTATTTCGTACAGCCTCTTATTCCTCTCCCGTCCGAGCGAAGCATCACGGATATTCCTTCCTCTGCCCACGGGAACGAGCTGGTAGACGAGCATGATATCCGCCCCGATGTCGTTCACCAGATCTATGGTCCCTTCAAGCGTATGCAGGTTGTAGTCCATCGCCGTAAAGTTGACCTGTATAACGAGGCCGGCCCTTTTGGCGTTCTTTATTCCCCTTATGGCGAGTTCAAAGGCCCTTTCGTGGTTCCTTATCATGTTATGGATTGAACTGACGGGTGCGTCTAGGCTCACGGCCACACCGCTTACACCGTTCTCCTTGAGCCTGAAGGCCGTCTCTTCGGTTATCAGCGTGGCGTTCGTCGCTATAACGTAGGAGAAACCGAGTTCTTTACCGTGGGCGAGGAGATCAAATATATCCTTCCTTACGAGAGGTTCACCCCCCGTTATTACGAGCATCCTGAACTCCCTGACCTTAGCCAGCTCATCCAGAAGGCGAAAGCCCTCCTCCGTGGTTAACTCGTCGGGGGAAGGCGTCCCGGAGGACGCGTGGCAGTGAATACACCTCAGGTTACAGGCGAGGGTCACTTCCCACACCGGATGGGCGGGGAAACCTATACATCCCATGCCGTAGGCTCCGGAGGCAACCGGGAGGGTTTTGAAGCCGCTACCAAACAGCCAGTGGAACGTCTTGCCCCACCTTACGAGGTACCCGTAGTAGAGAAGACTTCCGAGTTGCCTGAGTACCAGCGTTGGAGGGATATAGAAGGGTGGAACCTTCGGTTTCCCCATGTCCGGCGAGGGATTCTATCCGGGAGGTACAATTTACTAATGCGCAGGGGTAAAAACCGTTCTGAGGTTCGGAACCAGCTTTATACCCCCGTAAAATCCCCGCTTATGGCCGGTCTTAAGGACTTCGCACGTAAGCTGAAAACAAAGGACGGGGAGTTAACCTACTACTCCGTCCCCGACTTCCTCTCCTCCGTGGGGGTGAACCCCGACAGGCTCCCCTACTCCATAAGGGTCTTAGTGGAGAACGTCCTCCACAGCCTTGACGGCTTTCTGGTGACGGACGAGCATCTGAACATCGTCTCCAGCTGGAGGCCCCAGACGGATCGCAAGGAGATAGCCTATATGCCCGCCCGTATTGTCCTGCAGGACTTTACGGGTGTCCCCGTTGTGGTGGATATAGCGGCCATGCGCGACGCCATGAAGGCCCTCGGAGGAGATCCCCGGCGTATAAACCCCATAAAGCAGTCTGACCTCATCGTAGACCACAGCGTTCAGGTGGACTACTTCGGCACCCTCTACGCGTACATCTACAACGTGCGCCTTGAGATGGAGCGGAACCGGGAGAGGTACCAGCTCCTCAAGTGGGGCCAGCAGGCCTTCTCCAACTTCAGGGTCGTTCCCCCCGGCAAGGGCATAATCCACCAGGTGAACCTTGAGTACCTCGGCCGGGTGGTAATGATAAAGGACGGTGTGGCCATATACGACACCCTCATAGGGACGGACAGCCACACCACCATGATAAACGGCCTCGGAATCCTCGGCTGGGGTGTGGGCGGCATAGAGGCGGAGGCCGTGATGCTCGGCCAGCCCTACTACATGCTCCTTCCGGAGGTCATAGGGGTGAGACTCATAGGGGAGCTTCCGGAGGGGGCGACGGCCACCGACCTCGTCCTGACCATAACGGAGGCCCTTCGTAAGAAGGGGGTCGTGGGTAAGTTCGTTGAGTACTTCGGCCCCGGTCTGGCCAACCTCTCCCTCCCCGACAGAGCCACCCTCGCCAACATGGCCCCGGAGTACGGCTCCACGGTCGGCTACTTCCCTGTTGACGAGAACACCCTCGCGTACCTCAGGGGGACCGGAAGGGAGTCCGTCGTCCCGTTGGTGGAGGCCTACGTTAAGGAGCAGGGTATGTTCTGGAGTCCGGAGGCTCCGGAGCCGGAGTACACGGATGTCGTTGAGATAGACCTCTCTAAGATAGAACCGAGCATAGCCGGACCCAAGCGTCCGCAGGACCGTATACCCCTTAGGGAGGCCAAAGAGAGGTTCCGCATTATCCTCAAAGAGGAGTTCCACAAAGAGGGACCCACGGCCGACGAGGTCATAAGGCAGCTTGAGGAGTTTGAGAGCGAGGGTGGGGGACACGTTCTCACCGAGAAGGACGTCGCCGTCGTCGTTTACGAGGGAGAGGAGTTTATTCTGACACACGGCTCGGTGGTCATAGCCGCCATAACCTCCTGTACGAACACGTCCAACCCCTCCGTCATGATAGGGGCGGGCCTTCTGGCGAAGAACGCCGTTGAGTACGGCCTGCAGACCAAACCCTACGTGAAGACCAGCCTGGCGCCGGGATCGGCCGTCGTAACGGACTACCTTACCCAGTCCGGTTTGATGCCCTACCTTGAGGCCCTCCGCTTCCACTTGGTGGGGTACGGATGTACGACGTGCATAGGGAACGCCGGACCTCTGCCAGAGCCTATTGAGAGAGCGATCAGGGAACACGACCTTGTGGTCGCCTCCGTCCTCTCCGGGAACCGGAACTTTGAGGCCCGCATCCACCCCCTCGTAAAGGCCAACTTCCTCGCCTCACCTATGCTGGTCGTGGCCTACGCCATAGCCGGCCGCATAGACATAGACTTTGAGAAGGAGCCGATAGGGTACGACCCCAACGGCAAGCCCGTATACCTGCGGGATATATGGCCGTCTCAGGAGGAGATAAGGGACTACATAAACCGCTACGCCCTCAAGCCGGAGAACTTCAAGAGGAAGTACGCCGACATCTTCAAAGGTACTGAGGAGTGGGAGAAACTGGACGCTCCCACGGGGGTTCTCTACAAGTGGGACCCCAGCTCCACGTACATCCAGAGGCCTCCCTACTTTGACGACTTCAAACTTGAGCCGGAGCCTCCGAAGGACATAATCGGGGCCTACGTCCTTGTCAGGGGTGGGGACACCGTCACCACGGACCACATCTCCCCCGCCG